>JBBDWS010000093.1:18274-22500 GCA_040902755.1 Actinomycetota bacterium | reverse complement strand
GGACCCGCGTCATGTTCTCCATCCCGCCCGCCAGCACCACCTCGGCGTCGCCGAGCTGGATCTGCTGCGCGCCGAGCTGCACCGCCTTCATGCCGGAACCGCACGCGATGTTCACGTTGTAGGCGGAGACCTCGACGGGGACGCCGGAGCGAACCGAGACCTGTCGCCCCGTGTTCGGACCGTTGCCCGCCTGGCGCGCGTGACCGAAGATCGTCTGGTCCATCTGGTCGGACGGAATGCCGGCTCGGCGCATGGCTTCGGTGGCGGCGAGCACCCCGAGGTCTACGGCGGGGAGCTCGGAGTACGCGCCGAGGAACTTGCCGATCGGCGTTCGCGCACCCTCGAGGATGACCGCGCGCTCCATGGGCTCAGTTTAGTCGCCGGGTGAGGAGCGACCTCCGACGGGCGCTCGGCATCGCGCAGCCTCGTGAGGAGCTCGCTGAGCGCGGCGCCGCCGTCGGCCGGCTCCGCGAGCGGGACATCCGTTGTTTCGATCCGCACGGGATGCCGCGCGATCCAGGCTCGAAGCACGGCGAGCTCGTCCGCCCGGTCGCGAGGGCACGGGGCTCCGAGCGGCTCGGCACTCTCATCGCGCACGAGCGCCCCGCCCGTGATACGGAACCGCCGTCCCTCGTCGTCGCCGAGCACGAGCTCGGCCGGGCGAAGCAGCCAGGCGTCGACCCGCGCGCGGGCGAGGACCTCCGCGAGCGCGCGGAGCCGGTCCCGCGCGAGCACCGCCTCCTCGAATCGCTCGGCTCTTGCGAGGTCGCGCATCCGCGACTCGAGCGCTGCGAGGAGCCCGCCCGGAGTGGAGAGGGAGGAGATGAGGGACCGGACGAGCTCCCCGTAGCGCTCGGGGTCGATGCGGCCGTCGCACGGCGTGGTGCACCGGCCGATGTCGGCCAGCGCGCACGGCGCGAAACGCGTCGACGCCCGCATCGATCGGGTGCAGCGACGGATGGGGAACGCCTCCTCCAGCGCCTCCTTGGCCATCCGTGCCGTCTTGGACGAGGGGAACGGGCCGAGGTGCGCGCCAGAGGCCTTGGGCTCGCGGACGACCTTGAGCCGCGGATAGGCCTCGCGCTCGTCGATCGAGAGATAGGCGTACCGGCGCCAGGTCTTTCCCCGGCGGTTGTACTTCGGCTCGTGCGTGCGGATCAGCCGCGCTTCGAGGACGAGCGACTCGAGCTCGGATCCACAGGCGATGCCCTCGACCGAGACCGTCTCGGCGAGCAGGTCTTCGATCCGCTTGCGGGAGTCGCCGTAGAAGTAACTCTTCACGCGCGTCCGAAGGTCCTTCGACTTGCCGACGTAGAGCACGCGCCGGTCGCGGCCTCGGAAGAGGTATACGCCGGCTCCACGCGGCAGGGCGTCGGCGAGCGCGATCTTGCCGAAGTTCGGCCGCCCTCGGGCAAGCACCGCGCCGTGCAGATCGCCGAGCGTGTGGATGCCGAGCCGCCCGCCCAGCTCGAGCAGGCCGTGGAGCACCTCACCGCACGTCTCGGCATCGGGAAGGGCGCGGTGGGTGGGCCGGGCCGAGGTGCGGAAGTACTGGGCGAGCGTGGCCAGCCGGACGTTCGGGACGTCGGGCCAGACGATGCGGCGCGCCAGCCGGGCCGTGCACACGGGCGGCGGCGGCAAGGGGTCGTAATCGAGGCGCTCGAATGCGACGTTCAGGAAGGTGAAGTCGAATCTCGCGTTGTGCGCGACGAAGACGCACCCGCGAGCGAACTCGGAGAACGACGGGAGCACCCACTCGATCGGCGGCGCGCCGGCGACCATTCCGTCGTCGATCCCAGTCAGGCACGTGATCGAGCGAGGGATCGGTGCTCCGGGGTTCACGAGGGTCTCGAACGCGCCGACCCGCTCGCCGCCGCGGAGCTTCACCGCGCCGATCTCGGTGATCCGCGACTCGCGGGGGGAACCTCCCGTCGTCTCGAGGTCGACGACGACGAAGTCCACCTCGGCAAGGGCCACGCCGTCCTCGAGGGTCGGCTGGCGTGCTTCCGCTCGGCTGCCCGGGCTCAGTGCGACCTCCCGCGCGGGGCCGCACGAGGGCGCTCACTCTACCCGAACAGGTGTTCGATGGTCAAGACGATGCGGCCGACGGCCAGAGAAGGTCCCGCCTCGGCCGCGTGGCGCGGGCTGCTTGCGCGGGGGCGCGTGGGACCTCTCCTTCGATCGCGAGATCGCATCACCGAAGGGACTAGTACACCCCCTGCCACAACCAGAGCAGGCCGAACGCGAGGAAAGCCAAGCCGAACAGAGGGATGAACATGCGCCACGCCCTTTCGGACGTGTAGACACGTCCTAGCCACCCCGGATATGCCCAAGGCATGGTGCGGGCATGGCCCTTTTGCCATCGCGCTGCGTACCGAGCCAAGCGATCGCGCTTCCACAGTATCGCCACGCCGAGCAGAACCATGAGGATGTCGAGTGCGAGGTACATAAGCTTCCCAATCACACCACAGGAGGGGATCCCGGCGTGCCATCCACCACTGAGACCTGCCGAGAAGCCTCCAGTATTGAAGGTAGCGCGCGGCGCTTTCTCCGTACACATACCGGTTAGGAGCGACAGGCTTCGCGCGATGGGGCGCATGAGGGCCCTCACCGCATGCGAACGGTGTTTGTCAAGTCGGGTGGCGGGCGAAGTGGACGAGCGCGCTACACCGTCACGTCGCGAACGCGGAACTGCGCCGCAGCGGCTACCAGGAGGAGCGTCGCCACGGCGGCGAGGTAGATCCCGGCTCCGACGACGGATCGATGAAGGAGTGGGAAATCGGCGGGATCACCGATCAGGAAGAGGCCGGCATTCTCGGTGAGGAGCCACGGCGCCCACGCGGGACGCAAGCCGCGGACCAGGTTCTCGACGATCACGAGGTAGCCGAACCCCACGCCGAGCGCGGCGGCGGTGTTCCGGCCGATCGATGCGATGCCGAACCCGACGCCCGCGAAGATCGAGGAGAGAAGTGCAACGCGCAGCCCGACGCCGGCGGCTTCGGCCGCCCATGCGCCGTCGGCGCCGGCCGTGCTTCCCTGCGTTGCCGCGTCCACCGCCAGCACGCCAGCGAGGAAGGCCTGCAGGACGAGCGTGAGGACGAACACCGAGACGACCGCGGCCGTCATCTTGGCGACGATCACGCGGGTGCGCCGAGGCTCCCACGTCAGAAGGGTGGTGATTGTCCCGGCGTGCCACTCGGCACCCACGAACGACGCGCCGAACAGCCATCCCAGGATGACGAACACGAAGCTCATCCCCAGGAGCACCTCCGGCAGCGTGGCGAGGTCGTACGACTGCGTCGCGAACACGATCGCGCCCGCGACGAGGATCCCCAGCACGGCGAGTCCCGAGACGACCTGGAACAACCGCCGGGATCGGGATCGAAGGAATTCCGAGACCAGGAGCGCCTTCACGACGTCTCCCTCACCTGTAGCGGCGGCGGCAGCTCGGAGCCCTGGGACCGCGCGGCCTCCGTCCCTTGCATGTGCCCCGCCTCACTCAGCGGCGCGGTGAGCTCGAGGAAGACGGTCTCGAGGTCCACCGCGTCAGGACGGAGCTCGGTGAGGTACAGGCCGCGATCGGCGAGCGTCCGCGTCACGCGGGCCGCCTCCTCCGGAGGAAGCTCCACGCGCAACAGCCCGTCGCCGGCCTCGGCGCGGATACCCGCGTCGAGGAGGGCGCGCTGCCCGGCCGGCAGATCGTCGACCTTGGCGACCAACCCGGCAACGCGCCCCGAGGAGAGCACCTCGCCGACGGGCCCGGCGGCGACCGCCCGGCCCCGGGAGAGGATCGCCACGCGGTCGGCGGTCTGCTGCACCTCGCTCAGGATGTGACTCGAGACGAACACAGTCCGTCCCTCGCGGCCCAGCCGGCGGATGAGGTCGCGAACCTCGACGATCCCCGCCGGGTCGAGCCCGTTCGCCGGCTCGTCCAGGATGAGCAGCTCGGGGTCTTTCAAGAGCGCGGCTCCGATGCCCAGTCGCTGGCGCATCCCGAGCGAGTAGGTCCTCATGAGGTCGTCCGCGCGGTCGGCCAGGCCGACCTGGTGCAGGACCTCCGCGACCCGGGAGCGGCCGATCCCCGCGATCCGGCCGAGGAGCTCGAGGTTCCTTCGCCCGGAGAAACGCGGATAGAGCGTGGGCGTCTCGACGATCGAGCCGACGCGGCCGATCACACCCGCAAGCTCCACGTGACGCTGCGCGCCGAGGAGGGCGCTCCGGCCCGA
>JBBDWS010000093.1:0-18174 GCA_040902755.1 Actinomycetota bacterium | reverse complement strand
TCACACCCGCAAGCTCCACGTGACGCTGCGCGCCGAGGAGGGCGCTCCGGCCCGAGGAAGGCCGGATAAGGCCCAGCAGGCACCGGATCGTCGTGGTCTTGCCGGCGCCGTTCGGGCCCAGGAAGCCGAACACCCCGCCCTCGGGGACGGAAAGGTCCAGCCCGTCGAGCGCGACGGTCTTTCCTCTGCGGGCACGCCGGTATTCCTTTCGAAGTCCCTCGGTCTCGATGACGGCCATCGTGGTCACGACCTTAGGTTCCCCGTTCCCTTTCCGCACGGTGGCGGGCACGAGAACCCGCCCGGGTGGTGGCACCGGTAGAGCGCGCGCTAGGTGCGGGGATGCAGCTCGTCCTCGACGAGGAACGCGATCAGCTGGCCGATCGCGATGTGCGCCTCCTGGATGTGGGACGTCTCGTCGCTCGGAACCGTGATCAGGATGTCCGCGAGGGGACCGAGCTTGCCCGGGGACCGGCCGGTGAGCGCGATCGTCCGCAGCCCCCGCGCGCGGGCCTGCTCGAACGCCATCACCACGTTCTGCGAGCTCCCGCTCGTCGAGATGCCGAGGAGGACGTCGCCCGCGCGTCCGAGCGCCTCGACCTGCCGGACGAAGATCTCGTCGAACCCGTAGTCGTTCGAGATCGCCGTGAGCAGGGAGGTGTCGGTGGTGAGCGCAACGGCGGGGATCGCCGCGCGACGGCGATCGACCTTCAGGGTGCTGACGAACTCGGTCGCGAGGTGCTGCGCGTCGGCCGCGCTGCCGCCGTTGCCGCAGAGCAACAGCTTGCCGCCGTCGCGGACCGAGTGGATGACCGCCGCGGCCGCAGCCAGGATCGACTCGCCACACTCCGCAGCGGTTTCCGCCATGGTCCGAGAGGACTCGAGCAGGTAGGCGCGGACCGGCTCCAGGTTCATCGTCCCGCCCCTGTGAGGACCTCGTCCCGGATGGCGGCCGCGGCGGCCGGCAGGTCGGCGACGACGCGGTCGGCCAGGTCGCGCGCGGCCTCCAACTCCTCCTCGCCGTGGCCCGTCCGAATGAAGATCGTGCGCGCTCCGATCGCTCGCCCCAGCGCCATGTCGCTGGCGTGGTCGCCAACCACGAAGGACTCCACGGGGTCGAAGCCGAGCTCGGCTGCCGCCCGGTCGACCATGCCCGTGCGCGGCTTGCGGCAGGAGCAATGGTCCTCGGGCAGGTGCGGGCAGTGCTCGATCGCATCGACGTCCGCGCCGGCGGCGCGCAGCAGCTCCCGCAGGTGGTCGTGGATCGCGGCGAGGTCGGCCTCGGTGATCCACCCTCGACCGACCGGTGACTGGTTCGTTACGACGACGACGCCGAGTCCGAGCGCGCGAAGGTCGCGGATCGCTTCGGCGGCGCCCGGGATCAGCCGCAGGTCGGTCGGGGAAAGGATGTAGCCGATCTCCTCGTTGATCGTCCCGTCGCGGTCCAGGAGTACGAACCGCCGGCTCATGCGGGTCTCCAGACGCGGTCGCCGACCCGCGCTTCGACCCCGCGATTTCGGAAGGAGAACTCGGCGAGCTGCCCGCCGAGGGCCTCCAGGGCGGCGCGCACGACCGGTTGGGCATCCGGCCGGCAGGCGAGGAGCAGGTAGCCGCCACCGCCGGCGCCGCAGATCTTGCCGCCGGCGGCACCGGCCTCGTGAGCGGCGTCCATCAGGCGCTCGATCGGCGTTCCCTCGGCGATGTGCGGGTTCATCCGCTTCTTGCTCTCGTAGGCCTGCCGGAGCAGCCCGCCGAGCGACCCGAGGTCGCCCGCCTCGAGCGCGTCGCGCATCTCGTAGGCCATCTCGTGCAGCTGTTTCATGCCCACGATGGTTTCCTCGCGCCCCTCTCGGTACATGCGGATCTGGGTGTCGATCAGACCCAGGTCGGTCCGAACCCGGCCCGTGTAGCAGAGCAGGAGGTGGGACCGCAGCTCGGAGAGCGCGCCCTCTTCGAGCACCACGGGGGTCACGGCGACGCCGTCCGAGGAGAACTCCAGCAGGTTGAACCCACCGAACGCGGCCGCGTACTGGTCCTGCCAGCCTCCGGCGATCCGGAGGTCGTCCCGCTCGATCGCGTACGCGAGCCGCGCGACTTCGAAGGTCGAGAGCGGCAGGTCCGCCAGCGCGGCGAGCGCGCCCACGCAGGCCGTCACGAGCGCCGACGATCCACCGAGCCCGCTCCCGGGAGGGGCGTCCGACGCGATGTCCACGTCGAGCCCGGCTCCCGTCCCGATCCGCGCGATCGCCGCCTTGGGCAGGTCCATCACGCCGTCGTAGATCGGGCCCTCCCCGAGGTGGTACTCGACGAGGTGCCCGAGATCCAGCGACCGGATCGTGACCTGGCGATCCTCCCGCGGGGTGACGTCGACATGGGCGCGGTGGTCGATGGTTGCCGACAGCACCGCGCCGCCGTTGCGCTCGTAGTAGTGGGGGAAGTCCGTCCCCCCGCCCACGAAGCTGATGCGGAGCGGCGCGCTGGCGCGCACGGTGGCCTCGGTCATCGGCCCGCCAGTATGGGCACCGGGCTGGGCCGGTGACCAGCGCGTCCTCAGGCGACGAAGCGGACGACCCGGCGGCGCTGCTGCTCGGTCAGACCGCCCCAGACCCCGTAGCGCTCGCCGTTCTTCAGCGCCCAGGCCAGGCACACGTCGCGGATCCCGCACGCGCCGCAGTACGCGAGGGCCGGCCCGGCCTCTTCCTCCGAGGTCGGGAAGAACACGTCGGGGTCGATCCCGTGACAGGACGCTTTCTCCTGCCACATATCAGGGGGTGAGGGGTTCGTCGGGAGGGATTTCAGGTCGATACCGGCGATGCGCTCCTTGGTCACCAGCAACTCCTGCCTCGTCTGACGATGCGCCCGCCGCGGTCGAGGATCGGGGCCGGGGAGAGGCGACCCCCGGTTGTATCAGTCGGGCCCGAAAGGAAAACAGTCTTGAAAACTCCGAGATGGTGGAGTAGTGGAAAAAACCTCAGCGGGGGCGAAGTCGGGTTCCGGACGCCGTCGCGAGGCCGGCATCCCGGGCATCCCATCGAACCCGAACGATCCCGAGGCGATCGACGGCGCTCGTGAGCAGGCCGACCTCCGTTCCGCTCTCGGTCCGAACCGTTTCGCCTTCGTGGATCGGGGCGGCGGCTTCGACCGGGAACACGACGCGGGTCGGATGCCCGAGGTTCGCCACCTTGGCGACCGCCTCCTGCCCGAGGAAGCAACCCTTCGCGCGATCGGTGAACGGTGCGGCGTCGAGGCCGGCCTCGGCCGGCAGCGAGTCGGTGTTCAGGTCCCTGGGGAACGCCGCCGTGCCGCGGCGGATGCGTCGAACCTGGACCGCCCCCGGACCCGCCGGCAGGAGTCCCTCGGACGCCAGATCCCGGCGGAGATCGTCGAAGACGGCGTCGTCGCTCGCGCCGACGAGGAGGTCGTAGCCGCCGCCGAGGACCGACGGGCGGTAGGCGTTGCCGAACCGATCGGGTGGAACGGCGCCGCCCGGAACGGCGAACAACCGCAGCCGCGACGGGGACAGGGCGACGTCCGACGAAAGCACGTAGGGCGCCAGGGCGTCCGAGACGGCCTCCGGCTGATCCACCGGCTGCGCGAGGGCGAAGTCGCGCTCGCCGAGCGCCATAACGTGGAAGCTCGCCCGGATGCGGCCGGTCGGCCCCAGGAGCAGGGAGGGGCGCGTCTGGAAGCGGCCGAGGGTCTGCACGTCGGTCGTGACGAGGTCGTTCAGCCAGGCCCGAGCGTCGGATCCGGAGACGAGCGTGAGGGCGACCTCCTCCAGCTCGGCGTAGCCCCGACCCTCGTCCAGGGCCTCCACTTCCTTCTCGAGCGGGAGCGCACGCACCTTCTGAGAGGATAGGCGCCCGTGGACGTGCCGAAGACGCTGCTCGTCACGAACGACTTCCCTCCTCGGGTCGGCGGGATCCAGCGAACCCTCGGAGCGCTGGTCGGGGAGCTCCCTCCAGAACGCGTCGCGGTGCTGGCTCCTTCGTGGGAGGGAGCCGAAGCGCTCGATGCCAACGCTTCCTACCGGGTGTTCCGCCAACCCGAACGCTTCCTGTGGCCGACCCGGGGCGTGGGCCGCCGAGTGGAAGCCGCGGTGCGGGCGTTCGGGGCGGAGGTGGTGCTGTTCGGCGCCACCTACCCGCTCGCCCTGTTGGGACAGCGCCTCGCGCGGCAGGGAACCCCGTACCTGGCTGCAGCTCACGGGTTCGAGTACTGGCTCTCGATCGCTCCCGGAGCCCATTCGCTCGTCCGCCGGGCGACCGCTCGTGCCGCTCGCGTCCCGGTGATGTGCAGCGAGTTCATCGCTCGGGTCGTGCGGACGGCGGTCCCGGACAACGTCCCGGTCTCCGTCCTGTATCCGGGCGCCGACATCGACGCCTTCCACCCCGATCTTCCGTTCGAGGACATCCGAGAGGCCCACGGTGTCGCCGAGCGACCGCTCGTCGTGTGCGTGAGCCGCCTGGTGCCACGCAAGGGCCAGGACGTGCTGATCCGCGCGATGGGACACGTTCGCAGTCGCGTTCCCGAAGCCGCATTACTCATCGTGGGCGGGGGACCGTATCGGAAGGCGCTCGAGACGCTCGCGGCGGACTCCCCGCCGGGGGCGGTGACGTTCGCCGGCGAGGTCTCCGAGCGGGACCTTCCCCGCTACTACCGCGCGGGGGACGTCTTCGCGATGCCTTGCCGGACCCGCCGTGCGGGACTCGAGGTGGAGGGATGGGGCAACGTGTTCATCGAGGCTGCCGCGTGCGCGCGTCCGGTGATCGCCGGCGATTCGGGCGGGGCGCGCGAGGCGCTCGTGGACGGGGTCACCGGACTGCTCGTCGACGGATCGAAGGTCGGCGCGGTCGCGGACGCGGTCGCGTCCCTGCTCGCAGATCCCGAGCGCGCCAGGGGGATGGGGGCCGCGGGCCGGGCCCGCGTCGAACGTCACTACGCCTGGCCGCGCGCGGCCGAACAGCTCGCCGGTTGGCTCCGAGAGGCCGCGGGCTAGGTGCTGGTGCGCGAAGGCGAACCCACTACCCTGGACGCGTGAGCGAGGAACGCCGCTGTCCGAACTGCGCGGCCCTGGTCGCTGCGGACGCCGAATGGTGCGGGCAGTGCTTCACGCCGATGCGCCTCGAAACCCCGGGGTCGGGCGAGGGGGAGAGCGCGACGAAGGCTGCCGCGACGACCGCCCTCGCCACGCCGGGCGGCGGTGGGATCGAGGTCGAGCCCGGTGGCAAGCCCACATGGACGTGCTCGGTCTGCGCCGAGCCGAACGCGATCGAGGCGACCATCTGCGCCACGTGCGGCGCACCGTTCGGGCGCCTCCTCGAAGAGCCGACCCGTCGCCCCGAGATCCGACCGCAGACGGCCGCCACGTGGTCGTTCGTCTGGCCGGGGATCGGCCACTGGAAGGCGGGCTACCGGGCGGACGGCGTGGCCCGCATGGTCTTGTTCGCCTGGACGTTCGGGGCCCTGATGGTCCTGCTCGTCGCGCGGTTCGGGACGGGGGGCCTCGGCCCCGTGTTCCCGCTCGTCGCCCTGTTCCTCGTCGCCGCGAGCGCCATCTACGCGATCTCGGCCATCGACGCGTACCGTCTCGCCGGCGGCGACCCGCCGCTCGTTTCCTCGCGCGTCCTGTTGTGGGCCTCGGCGGTGCTCATCGTGGCATCGGTCGCGCTCGCTAGCTTCCTGACCTTGCCGGCCGCCCGCCAGTAGCATTCCTTCGATGAGCGAGCAGACCGAGGGGCAGATCGTGATCGATGCGGCCGCCGCGGAGATCATGGACGTGCTCACGGACTTCGAGACGTATCCCGAGTGGGCCGACGTGAAGTCCGTGCAGGTGCTCGAGCGGGGTGAAGGCGGCGTGGGCACGAAGGTCGCGTTCGCGGTCGAGGTCCCGCTCCTCGGCAAGGCGAACTACACGCTCGCGTATCGGTACGCGCCCGCCGACGGCGGGATGTCGTGGGTTTCCACCGAGGCACACGGCGCCGTCTCGAACATCTCGGGCGAGTACCTGCTCTCCGAGGTCGACGACGACGAGACGAAGGTGATCTACCGGCTCTCGGTCGATCTCGGGGTCCTGCTTCCGGGGTTCGTGCGGACCCAGGGCGAGAAGCGAGTGATCGAGAATGCGCTCGAGGGCCTGAAGCGGCGCGTCGAGCAGGGCTGAGCAGACGCGAGGTCCCGGCACCGACGGGAGTCGTTAGGCTAGCCGCAGATGCGGGTTCTCCTGTTCACCGGGAAAGGCGGCGTTGGTAAGACGACCGTTGCGGCCGCGACCGCCGTGCGAGCCGCCGGGGCCGGGAACCGCACGATGGTCATGAGCACCGACCCGGCTCACTCCCTCGCCGACTCGTTCGACGTCGAGATCGGCGAGCACGCCACACCGGTCACGAAGAACCTGTGGGCCGAGCAGATCGACGCGCAGAGCCGGCTGGAGTCCAACTGGCGCGAGATCCAGGACTACTTCGTCCAGCTGATGAACTGGGCCGGCGTCGACACGATCCAGGCCGAAGAGCTCTCGGTGATCCCCGGTCTCGACGAGATCTTCAGCCTCATCGACGTCAAGACGCACGTCGAGGAGGCCAAGTACGACCTGCTCGTCGTCGACTGCGCGCCCACGGCGGAGACACTCCGCCTGCTCTCGCTGCCGGAGGTCATGAACTGGTACATCGAACGGATCTTCCCGGTGCAGCGGAGGCTCGTGAAGGGCGTCCGTCCGATCATGTCGAAGATGACGTCGCTCCCGATCGCGGGCGACCGGTTCTTCGCCGCGATCGAACGGCTCCATCGCAACCTCGACGCCGTGCACCGCATCCTGACCGACGAGGAATCCTCGACGGTTCGCCTCGTGCTGAACCCCGAGAAGATGGTCATCGCGGAGGCCCGCCGCACCTACACGTACCTCGGGCTGTTCGGCTACCGCGTCGACGCGGTCGTGGTGAACCGGATCATCCCCGACGATGTGACCGATCCGTACTTCGGCAAGTGGAAGGACATCCAGGCCGAGCATCTGCAGACGGTGCGCGAGTCCTTCGAGCCGGTGCCGATCCTCACGGCGCGGCTGTTCGACCGAGAGATGATCGGCGTGCCGCTGCTGGAGGAGATGGGCAGAGAGGTCTACGGCAAGCGTCCCGTGATCGACGTGCTGTTCCGGGACCACCCGATCCGCGTCCGCAAGCGTGGGGGAGGGTACGTGCTCGTCATGCGGCTGCCGTTCGTCGCCCGCGAGGACATGGACATCCACCGGCGCGGTGAGGAGCTCTACGTGCGGGTCGGAACCTACAAACGCAACCTCATCCTGCCGCAGAGCCTGCAGCGTCTGGAGGTGCGCGGTGCGAACTTCGTCGGTGACCAACTCGAGATCGTCTTCGCGAAGGCGCCCGCAGGGGACGCCTCCGAGACGGGGAGGAGCGCGCGTGGCTGAGACCAAGAGCAGCACGAAGGCGGGCCGGACGCCGCCCGTTACCGAGATGCCGCGTGCGAAGGATGCGGACGACGGACGGCCCATCTGCACCGTCGCCTTCTGCCCGATCTGCATGGCCGTGACCGCGGCGCAGACGGCTGCGCCCGAGGCCGTCGAGCACTTGCTCAACGCGGCCCGCGAGTTCTTGTTGGCCGCGCGCGCCGTCGTGGACGCACGTGCCGACGACCTCGCAGGTCAGCAGGACGGGAAGAAGAACTTCGAGCGGATCGAGATCGTCTAGGAGGGGCTCCGGTGGGAGACGGCGAAGCGATCGGCATCGACGTCGGCGGCACGAAGATCAACTCGTTCCGGGTCGCTCGGGACGGCGAGATTTTCGACCGCAAGAACATCCCCACGCCCGCCGACGACGCGGAGGCGATGCTCACCCAGATGGTCGACCTGGCGCGGGCGATGCTGACCGACGACGTGATCGCGATCGGCGTCGGAGCGGCCGGCCTGGTCGACGCGGCCGACGGGGTCCTGCGCTTCGCGCCGAACCTTCCGTGGCGCGACCTCCCGATCGCCGCGCGCCTCCGCGAGTCGCTCGGGCTGCCGTGCCAGGTCGACAACGACGCGAGCATGGCCGCATACGGCGAGTTCCGCTTTGGCGCGGGACGCGGATACCGGCACCTGCTGCTCGTCACCGTCGGGACCGGCATCGGTGGGGGGATCGTCTCCGATGGCCAGCTGTTCCGCGGTGCTCACGGGTTCGCGTCCGAGATCGGCCACGTCATCGTTGAACCGGGAGGCCCCCGATGCGGGTGCGGGAACCTCGGATGCTGGGAGCAGGTGGCGGCCGGCCGTGCGATCGACCGGCTGGGCCGTGAGGCCGCGCGCGAGCATCCGCGGTCGGCGCTGGTTCAGCTCGCCGGCGGGGATCCCGAGAAGGTCACGGGTCGGCTCGTCACGCAGGCGGCGCAGGAGAGGGACGATGCCGCGATCGCCGTGCTGGATACCGTCGGACGCCGCTTGGGGCAGGGGATCGCGGGACTCGTCAACATCCTGGACCCGCAGATCGTCGTCGTCGGTGGTGGAGCGATCGTCGCGGGGGACCTGCTGCTCGGTCCCGCCAGAGAGGCATTCTTCGACGCGGTCGAGGCCCCCGAGCATCGCCCGCGTGTTCCGATCGTGGCGGCGCAGCTCGGCAACGACGCGGGTGCGGTCGGGGCGGCGACCCTCGCCCTCGAGGAGCTCGGGCGCGTCCGTTCGTGAGCCCACTCCGGATCGGGCTCGTGTTGCCGATGGCGTCGGGCGAGACCGAAGCGTTGCTCGCGCTCGCGCGCCACGCCGAGGAGATCGGCTTCGAGGGGCTCTTCGCGTTCGACCACTTCTTCCCTCCCCGCGCGCCTTCGGACCGCCCCTCGCTCGAGGCGTACGCGACGCTCGCGGCCGTCGCCGCCGTGACGACGCGCGTGAAGATCGGAACGCTCGTGACGCGGGCCTCGCTCCGGCCGGCCGGCCTCGTGGCGAAGCAGGCGGCGGCGCTCGACGACATCAGCGGAGGACGGTTCGTGCTCGGCATCGGGACGGGCGACGAGGCGAGTCAAGCCGAACACGAGGTGTTCGGCTTGCCGTACCTCGGGAAGGAGGCGCGGCGCGCTCACCTGATCGAGACCGTGCGAGCCCTGCGAGCGCTGTTCGCAGGCGAGGCGTGGCCCGGCGGTCAGCACGTTCCGGCGATGGAAGGCCCGCTCCTTCCGCCCGCGAGGCAGGGTGGTCCGCCTATCTGGATCGGCGGCGAGTCCGAGTCGGTCGCCCGGATCGCCGCACGGGAGGCCCAGGGCTGGAACGGGTGGGGCCTGGACGAGGAGACCTTCGCCGCGCGCGTTGGACTGGTGCGGGCCGGGGCCGACGGTCGCCCCGTCGAGCCGACGTGGGCCGGTCCCGTCGTCGTCGGGCACGATGCGGCGGAGGTCGACCGGATCGTCGCGGCTCGTCGCGAGCGCGGGAGCATGCAGGAGGCCTTCGCCGGCGATCTCGCCGCGGCGGCCGGGTGGCTCGAACGGCTGGCCGAAGCGGGTGCCACGTGGGCGATCCTGCTCGTTCTCGGAGGAACCGAGCGGATCGACCTGATCGGCGAGGAACTGTTCCCTCGCCTCGCCGCACGCGCGTGAGCGAAGACGCATCGCACCGTCTGAAGGCACGGAAGCGAACCGTTCGGCGCGCCGCGATGGAACGCCGCGATCTCCTGAGCGAGGACGAGCGCTCCGCCAAGAGCCAGCGCATCGTCGAACGAGTTCTGGCGCTCCCCGAGGTCGGCGCGGCGGGAACGGTGATGGCGTTCTGGTCGTTCGGCTCGGAGGTCCAGACCTCAGCCCTGATCGCACTCCTGCACGAAGCCGGCAAGCGCGTGGTCCTTCCCCGCGTAGCTGTAGGAGAGATCGCCGCGATCGCCTACGCCCCCGGCGATCCGGTCGCCGCCACCTCGTTCGGGGCGAAAGAACCGGTGGGTGCCGACGTGGTGCCGTCCGAGGACGTGGACGTCGTGATCGTGCCGGGCGTCGCGTTCGACCGACATGGAGGACGCGTGGGCTACGGAGGAGGGTTCTACGACCGGCTCTTCTCGCGAGCGCCGGCGGTGCCGGCCATCGCGGTCGCATTCGCGGTCCAGCTCGTCGACGAGGTGCCGCAGGGCCGGAGCGACTCGCGCGTCGACGCCATCGTCACCGAGGACGAGGTGATCCGGCCCGCTCACGACAGGGACGCCTGAAGGAAGCGGGAACGCTGGACCGGCGGCGGTCTCGCCCGACTTGAACGGCGAGTCAACGCCGTGTCAGGATGCCGCCGTTCCCTCGCCTCCCGCCGTCCGTTCTCTGGAAGGAACCGCATGAGTGAGGAAGAGGCCATCCGGACCGCGTTCCACGACGTGACCCAGGCTGCAGGCGGCACCCACGTGGCCGACGGCGGGTGGTTCTGGGTCGAGTCGTTCGGCGATACCCAGAAGGAGTACGCGGCGGTCCGCGACGACGTGGCGGTCTGGGACGTCTCTCCCCTGAACAAGTGGGAATTCCGCGGCCCGGACGCGCTCAAGGCCGCCCAGCACGTGTTCAGCAACGACGCGCTCGGCCTGGACGTCGGACAGGCGCGATACGGCGCGTTCTTGGACGACGAGGGCCTCATGGTCGACGACGGAACCGTCTTCAACACCGGCCGCAAGGACCACTGCTGGGTCATGACGAACGGCAAGGATCTCCAGGAGTACTTCGCGCAGATGCTGAACGGCTTCGACGTGGATGCCGACTGGATCGCTCCACGGATGCCGCATCTCGGCGTGCTCGGTCCTCGGTCCCGCGAGGTCGTCCAGAAGCTGACGGATGCCGACGTCGGCGCGCTGCGGTACTTCCGGTTCCACCCCGAGCCCGTGAAGGTCGGCGGCGTTCCCGTCTACCTGTCGCGGACCGGGTTCGGCGGCGAGCTCGGTTACGAGCTCTTCCTCACCGACCCGGCCGATGCAACCGAGCTCTGGAACGCCGTCGTCGGGGCGGGCGTGACGCCGTTCGGGGTCGAGGCGATCGAGATCCTGCGCATCGAGGCCGGGCTCATCGTGACGGACTACGACTACGAGGCGCACCAGCGCAGCCCGTACGACTTCAACCTGGACCGGCTCGTCGCGCTCGACCAGGACCGCGACTTCGCCGGCACGGAAGCACTCCGCGCCGTCGCGGCCGACCCTCCGAACCGGTTCGTGACGCTCAAGATCGAGGGCGACACGCTGCCCGAATACGGCGCCGAGGTGACGAAGGACGGGGAGCAGATCGGCGTCCTCACGAGCCCGACCGACAGCCCGCGGTTCGGCAGGATCGGCCTGGCGGTCGTGCGGAGCGGCCACGCCTCGACCGGGACCACGGTCGACGTGAAGGTCGGAGAGGGCACCACGCCGGCCACCGTGGACGTGCTCCCGATCTACGACACGAACAAGCAGCGTCCCCGCGCCTGACCCCAGGGCCACCGCTGGGCCGGTCGCGAAAGCCGTCCCCGCCTCGAGAGCCGTGCGCTGAGCCCGATGGAACCCTGCCACCGCGTGAGTTACACTCCGGTAATCACATCCGTGTGATTCGGGTTCTGTGCGACTCGGGGGAGGTGGGGGGATGCCGCTGCACACGTGCGCACCGCCGCGCGGGGACGACGCGCCCAAGACGATGTCGCTGTGGGTCTGTGCCGATTGCGGAGCCACGTGGGAAGCCGTCCCGTGGAAAGGGGTCTTCGACTTCGACCGGGACGAGGCCATCACGCGCGCCGAGTGGATCCAGGTCGAGGGTCCCGCACAGATGGCCGGCTGATCGATGGCCGTCCAGCTCCGGAACGCCGAGACGCTCGCTCAGCCCCCCGGCTATTCCCACGTCGCCGTGGCTCGTGGCGGCACGATGGTGTTCACCGCGGGTGCTGTCCCGCTGGACGCCGAGGGGAACCTCGTCGGAGAGGGCGATGCGCTCGCCCAGGCCGAGCGCGTGATCGGCAACCTGCTCGTCCAGCTCGAGACCGGCGGAGCTCGGGCCGAGGACGTGGCGAAGACCACCGTCTACGTGGCCGGGGCGAGCTACGACACGCAGTCCGCGGTCTGGCAGGTGGTGCGGTCCTCGGCCATCGGGAGCGCGCCGAGCACGCTCGTCGGGGTGCCCACGCTCGGCTATCGGGGACAGCTCGTCGAGATCGAGGCCATCGCCCTCCTCGACTGAGCGGGAGCCCGGACCCGTTCCCTAGAACAGCCCGACGGTTCGCCCGTCTTCGTCGATGTCGACGCCCATGAACGTCGGCGTCTTGCCGAGACCCGGCATGCGCTGCATGTCCCCGCACAGGACGACGACGAAGCCCGCGCCCGCGCTCGGGACCACGCCGCGCACGGGCAGGCGGAACCCCGTGGGCCGGTTCAAGAGCGTGGGGTCGTGCGAAAGCGAGAGATGGGTCTTGGCCATGCACACGGGCGCATCGCCCATCCCGAGCGTCTGCATGCGCGCGATATCCTTCTCTGCCTGGGGGAGGAAGTCCACCCCGTCGGCGCCGTACAGCCGGCCGGCGATCGCCTCGATCTGATCCCGGATCGGCGTGCCGTCGGGTGTGAGGGTGGAGAAGGCGCTCGGCTGCTCGGTCGCGTCGACGACGGCGTTCGCGAGGTCGATGCCCCCCTCTCCGCCTCGCGAGAACCCCTCGTTGACCACGACGTTCTCGGCCCCTGCCTGCTTCGCGAGGCGCTCGAGGAGCTCGATCTCGGCATCGCCGTCCGTCGGGAAACGGTTGACGGCGACGACGCAGGGCAAACCGTACTGGCGGACGATCCCGATGTGCGCGGCGAGGTTCTCGATGCCTCGTTCGACCGCCGCGAGGTCGGGCGTGGCGAGCTCGGCGAAGGGCACGCCGCCGTGCGACTTCGTCGCCCGTACCGTGGTTACCAGGACCGCCGCGCTCGGCGTGAGTCGGCCGACGCGGCAGACGATGTCGCAGAACTTCTGGAAGCCGAGATCGGACGCGAACCCGCCTTCGGTCACGACGTAGTCGGCGAGCTTGAGCGCGATCTGGTCCTCGATGATCGAGTTGTTCGCGTGCGCGATGTTGCCGAACGGGCCGGCATGCACGAGCGCGGGCTGTCCCTCGAGCGTCTGAACCAGGTTCGGCTTGAGGGCGTCCTTCATGAGGACCGTCATCGCGCCGGCGACCTTCAGGTCCTCGGCGACGACGGGATCGCCGCCCAAGGTCTCCGCGACGACGATCCGCCCCAGCCGTGTCCGGAGGTCGCGCAGGTCCGAGGCGAGCGCGAACACGGCCATCACCTCCGACGCGGCGGTGATGACGAACTGGTTCTCGCGAGGGACGCCGTGGGCCTTCCCGCCGAGACCGATCACGGTGTAACGGAGCTCTCGGTCGTTCACGTCGAGGCTCCGAGGCCACGTGATCGTCGCCGGATCGATCTCGAGCGGGTTGCCGTGATACAGGGAGGCATCGATCGCCGCCGCGAGCAGGTTGTGCGCCGCCGTCACGGCGTGGAAGTCGCCGTTGAAGTGGAGGTTGATGTCCTCCATCGGGACGATCTGGGCATAGCCACCACCGGTCCCGCCGCCCTTGATCCCGAATACCGGCCCCATCGAAGGCTCGCGCAGGCAGAGCATCACGTTCTTGCCGATCCTGCCGAGGCCCTGGGCGAGCGAGATCGAGGTGGTGGTCTTACCCTCGCCCGCCTTCGTCGGGGTGATCGCCGTGGTGATGATCAGCTTGCCGTCGGGCCGGTCGGACAGGCGCTCGAAGATCGAGGGCGACACCTTCGCCCGATCGCGTCCGAACAGCTCGAGTTCGTCCGGAAGGATGCCTGCGTCGGCGGCGACCTCGGCGATCGGTCGCAGGGCGGCCTCCTGCGCGATCTCGAGCCCGCTCTTCATCCGTGTTCACCTCCTGACCGGCCGTTCAAGCGGGCCTGAGCTTACCCCGGGCGTCGCCGGGTCCTAGGTGTAGTTCCCTAGGACCCCGGTCCAAGGCCGAACGGGCTCCGAGCCGGATAATAGGCCCGTGGCCGAGGCCGTTCCGATCCGACGCAACGTCGCTCGCGTCCGGGCACTCGCCGTCGACGCCGGAGCGAAGGTGGAGCGTCCGGACGTGCTCGCGGCCGAGGAGCCGATGGAGATCCGCGTCGAGGGCGACGGTCAGCAGGCCGTTGCCGTCGCCGTGACGATGCGGACCCCGGGGAGCGACTTCGAGCTCGCCGTCGGGTTCCTGTACACGGAGGGGTTGATCTCGTCCCGGGACGAGGTTCGTCGCGTGTCGTACTGCGAGGACCTCGAGCCCGAAGAGCAGCACTACAACGTGGTCACGGTGGAGCTCGCCCGTCCGTTCGACGCCACGGTGCTGCGACGGAACTTCTTCGCGAGCTCGTCCTGCGGGATCTGCGGCAAGGCCACGCTCGACGACGTCGAGGTGCACTGCCCGCCGATCGCGCCAGGGCCGGAGGTCCAGGGCGATGCGATCACGGCGATGCCCGACACGCTCCGCAAGGCGCAGCGCGTGTTCGAGCAGACCGGAGGGCTCCACGCGGCGGGACTCTTCGCGCCCGCCGGGAAGCTCCTCGCGCTCCGAGAGGACGTCGGCAGGCATAACGCCGTCGACAAGATCGTGGGACAGGGGCTGTTGGCCGGCGATCTTCCGCTCTCCGAGCGCGTGCTCCAGGTCTCCGGGCGGATCGGGTTCGAGATCGTGCAGAAGGCGGCTCGCGCCGGGATCCCCTTGATCACGGCGGTCGGAGCTCCGTCCTCGCTCGCCGTCGAGGCGGCCGAACGCATGGGGATAACGCTCGTGGGGTTCGTCCGCGAGCAGCGCTTCAACGTCTACACGCACCCCGCGCGCATCCTCGTCTAGGGCGCGCGTCGTCCCCGGTCGACCCTACGGCGGTTGACGCAGCGCGGCGAGGCGAGTATCTACGGCCCTGGATGGGCGGTCGCTCCGCGAACGCCGCGGCGATCGCCGTCGCGGTCCTCGGTTTCCTCGGGTACGTCCTGTTCGAGGGCCTCGTCTCCGGCCTCTCGCTGTTCGTCGGCGGCGTCCTGCTCGTGGCCCTAGGCATCTGGACCCTCCAGGACGGGGAGTAGCCAGGCTCGACCGAACCCGGCCTTCCCGGCGAGGGGTCGGCTTAGAATGGCGCCCGAACGAGGGTCGGTGAAAGGAGCACGCTCGATGAAGAACGGGCTCGTGCGACTCACCGAGCCGATGGTCCGCTCGAACGGTGGTCTGCGCACGGCGACCTGGGACGAGGCCCTCGACCGGGCCGCCTCGGGTCTGCAGGCAGCGGTCGATGCGAACCCCGGCTGGGGGGTCGGCCTGTTCAGCTGCTCGAAGGCCACGAACGAGATGAACTTCGTCGCACAGAAGTTCTCCCGGCAGGTCCTGGGCAGCAACAACATCGACAGCTGCAACCGCACCTGACACGCTCCCAGCGTCGTCGGTCTGGCGACGGTATTCGGAGCAGGAGGCGGGACCAGCTCGTACGAGGAGGTCGCGAACACCGACCTCATCGTGCTGTGGGGGTCGAATGCGCGCGAGACGCATCCGATCTTCTTCCACCACGTCCTGAAAGCGGTCCGGGGCGGGGCCCGCCTGATCGTCGTCGACCCCCGCCGGACCTCATCCGCCGAGTGGGCCGACCTGTGGCTCGGCATCGACGTGGGCTCGGACATCGCGCTCTCGAACACGGTCGCACGCGAGATCGTCGCGAACGGCTTGTACAACCAGGCCTTCATCGACCGCGGCACGGAGGGATTCGAGGCCTACCGCCGGTCCGTAGAGGATTGGACCCTCGAGCGGGGCGAGGCGGAGACGGGCGTGCCGGCCGATGCGATCCGAGAGCTCGCGCACGCCTACGCGAAGGCGGACCGCGCGGCCATCTGTTGGACGCTGGGCATCACCGAGCACCACAACGCGGTCGACAACGTCCTCGCCCTGATCAACCTGGGACTGTTGACGGGTCACGTGGGGCGCTACGGGAGCGGGCTGAACCCGCTTCGCGGTCAGAACAACGTGCAGGGCGGTGGCGACATGGGCGCGATCCCGAACAAGCTGCCGGGCTTCCAGGACATCGAGACGGACGTGGCGGCCCGCGAGAAGTTCCAGAAGGCATGGGGCCGCGCGATCATCCCGAAACGTGGATGGCACCTGACCGGGATGTTCGAGGCGATGGATCGGGGCGAGCTGACTTGCGTGTACTGCATCGGCGAGAACCCGGCCAGCTCCGAGGCCGACGCCCATCGGACGAAGAAGCTCCTCGCGAACCTCGACACCCTCATCGTGCAGGACATCTTCATGACGAAGACCGCAGAGATGGCGGACGTCGTGCTCCCCGCAGCGAACTCGGCATTCGAGTCGGAGGGAACGGTGACGAACAGCGAGCGGCGCGTCCAGCGGGTGCGCAAGGCGCTCGATCCCCCAGGCCAGGCGCGAGACGACATCTGGATCATCGCGCAGCTCGCGAAGCGCTTCGGCGCCGACTGGGGCGAGGTCACGCCGTTCGACGCGTGGGAGGAGCTCCGAACGCTCTCGCCGATGCACGCCGGGATGTCGTGGAAGCGGCTCGACGAGCTCGGCGGGATTCAATGGCCCTGTCCCACGGAGGATCATCCGGGCACGCTGTTCCTGCACGCACGCCTGTGGGAGGAGGATCCGGAGAAGCGCGGGACGCCCGCGCCGTTCAGCGTCACGATCCACGACCCGCCGGTCGACGAGCTCACCGAGGAGTTCCCGACCCGGCTCACGACCGGCCGGCGTCTGGACTCGTACAACACGGGCGTGCAGACGAGCGGCTACTCCTCGCCGATGCGTCGCCGCGAGACGATCGACGTGTCGCCCGAGGACGCGGATCGTCTCGGCCTCTCGGAGGGCGAGGTCGTGCGGGTCTCCTCACGGCGCGGCTCCCTCGAGGTTCCGGTCCGGGTCGACCGCGGGCTCCGGCTCGGGCTCGTCTTCATGACCCTGCACTTCCCCGACCAGGTCGAGACGAACGTCCTCACGATCGACGCGACCGATCCCAAGTCGGGCACAGCGGAGTTCAAGGCGACCGCGGTCCGCATCGAGAAGCTCGACGTCCCGGCCGCGGCCAGCGGCGGGGGCGAGTGACGAAGGTGCCGTGGATCTTCGTCTGATGGCGGCCGAGCCGACCACGGCCGAACGCGAGGCCGTAGACGAGGTTCTCGGCCCGCCGCAGAGCGGGTGGTCGGGCGGCGAACGCGACGCCAACGAAGGCCACGTGTCGAGGGGCGGGCACGACCTCCGCGAGCAACGCCACCTCCTGCTTCCGGCGCTCCACGCTCTCCAAAGTCGTGCAGGATGGATCAGCGAGGGCGGGCTGACCTACGTGAGTCAGCGCCTCGACGTGCCGCCAGCCGAGGCATACGGGGTGGCGAGCTTCTACGCGATGTTCTCGACGGAGCCCCGGCCGAAGACCGTCGTGCACGTCTGCGACGACATCGCTTGCCGGATCAACGGAACAGATAACGTAATCGCCGAAGTCGAACGCGCATTCGGCGGAGACGAAGACGTGATGTGGGTTCGGTCGCCTTGCCTTGGGCTCTGTGAACGGGCACCCGCCGCACTCGTGCAGCGTGCCGGAGAGGCCGTGACCAACGTGTCGGTTGCGCCGGCGGACTCGATGGATGCGTTCAGGGAGGCCCGCGGTCGCGTTGTGGATGTCCGGCCGCGTTCTCGCGCGCAAATGGATCGACCTCTTCCCCCGCTTCGCCGCGAAGGAAGCCGGCTTCTTCGCCGAATCGATGTCGTCGATCCCCGGTCGCTCGACGACTACCGCGCGCATGGCGGCTACGAGGCGCTGCGCCGCGCGGTCGAGCTCGGGCCCGACGGGGTTATCCGAGAGCTGAAGGACTCGAAGCTGCTCGGTCGCGGCGGAGCGGCATTCCCGGCCGGCGTGAAGTGGGAAGCCGTCGCGAAGCAGCCCGTGCGACCGCACTATTTCGTTTGCAACGCCGACGAGTCCGAGCCTGGCACGTTCAAAGACCGGATCCTGATGGAGGACGACCCCTTCGCGGTGATCGAGGCGCTCACCATCGCCGGCTATGCCACGGGGTCCGAGAAAGGCTACGTCTACATCCGCGGCGAGTACCCGGCCGCGACGTCCAATCTCGAGAACGCGATCAAGCAGGCTTACGCTCGCGGGTTCCTCGGTCACAACGTGATGGGCGAGGGCTTCGCCTTCGACATCGAGCTCCGACGTGGCGCGGGTGCCTACATCTGCG
>JBBDWS010000092.1:0-22589 GCA_040902755.1 Actinomycetota bacterium | reverse complement strand
CCGAGACCCGGCACCCGCCACGCCTTCCGAACGGGCATCTGATCTCTCCCCAGGCCTTGGGATGTCTGCGTCTGGGCATCTTGGCAGTCCCGTTGACAATTGTCAACAGCCCTGGGAGGTCAGACAACGCTAGCTGCCGACGCCGACATCGGGTACGCGTAGCGGTGGCCTTGGAAGAGAGATCCTGCGGCTTGGAGGTGACCGACCTCAGCTCGACGGACGGTTACGCCGTCCCGGCGAGGATCTCTTCGGCCCGGTGGCAGGCGACCGTTCGGCCGGGGTCGAGCTCCCGGAGCGTCGGCACCACGCTCCTGGAGAGCTCGTTCGCGTACGGGCATCGGGGGTGGAAGGGGCAACCCGGAGGCGGATTCGCCGGGTCCGGGACCGTGCCGGGCAGGACGATGCGCGTGCGGCGGGCGGCCAGGTCGATCTCGGGGACGGCGGACCGGAGCGCGAGCGTGTACGGGTGGGCCGGGTTCGCGAGCAGCGCCTCCGTCGGGCCGTGCTCCACGATGCGGCCGAGGTAGAGGACCGCGGTCTCCTCGCAGAGCTGCTCGACCACCGCGAGGTTGTGCGAGATCAGTATGTACGCGAGGCCGCGCTCGAGGCGGAGCTTCCCGATCAGCTCGAGGATCCGCGCCTGGACGGTGACGTCGAGCGCGCTCGTGGGCTCGTCGAGGACGAGGACGCGCGGCTCGACCGAGAGCGCGCGCGCGATCGCGACGCGCTGGCGCTGTCCGCCGGAGAGCTGGTGCGGGTACCGCCCGGCGAGCTCGGGGTCGAGACCGACCTCCTCGAGCAGCGCCTGAACGCGGCCGGGGATCTCGGCCTTCGGTGCGATGGTATGGGCGCGGATCGGTTCCGCGATCGTCGCGCCGATGCGCACCCGAGGATCGAGCGTCGTCGTCGGGTCCTGGAAGACGATCTGTACCGCGCGGCGGTATGCGCGCAGCGTGCGGCCGCGCGAGCCGAGGACGTCCTCTCCGTCGAGACGGATCGCGCCCGATGTCGCGTGGACAAGACGGAGCAGCGCGCGGGCGATCGTCGTCTTGCCCGAGCCGCTCTCGCCCACGAGTCCGAGGCCGAAGGGACCCTGCGGCAGGCGGAACGACACGCCGGCGACCGCGCGGACGCTGCCGAACCCGACGACGAGGTCCTCGACCTCGAGGAGCGGAGTCACCGCGGGGCGGTCCCGGCGCCGATCTTCGGGACGGCGGCGACCAGGCGTCGCGTGTAGTCGTGCCCGGGCCGGGCGAGGACCCGGGCCGTCGGCCCCACCTCGACCACGCGCCCGCGCTCCATCACGGCGATCCGGTCGCAGAGCTCCGCCATCACCGCGAGGTCGTGGCTGATGAACAGGACGCTCATCCCGGCGTCCTCTCGCAGCCGGCGGAGAAGATCCAGGATCTCGGCCTGCACGGTGACGTCGAGCGCGCTGGTCGGCTCGTCGGCGACGAGCAGCTCCGAGCGCAGCGCGAGGGCCATCGCGATGGCGACGCGCTGGGCCTGCCCGCCCGAGAGCTCGTGCGGATGGCGCGAGAGCAGGTCGGGGGAGAGCAGCACCTCCCGCAGCGCCGCCGCCGTCCGCTCGGGCGCCTCCCGCCGGCTCGCGCCGTGGAGGCGGAGAGCCCGCTCGAACAGGTCGCCGACGCGCAGCAGCGGGTCGAGCGCCGACACCGGGCTCTGGAAGATCATCGCGATGCGCCCGCCGCGGATCGAGCGCATCCGCGACTCGGGCGCGCCGACGAGCTCCTCACCGGCGAGGCGGATGCTTCCGTCGACCGAGGCGCCGAGCGTGGACGCGAGGCAGAGGACCGCGAGCGCCGTCATCGACTTGCCCGAGCCGCTCTCGCCCGCGAGGCCGACGATCTCGCCGGCGCCGACGTCGACGCGCTCGATGTCGACCACGCGGCGGGCGCCGAACGCGATCCGCAGGTCGCGCACCGCGAGCTTCGGCTCGGCGCTCGTCGCGCCCGGCCGCGGCGCGGGCGTCGGCTCTCCGTTCATCGTGTCAGCACCCGGCGCGGGTCGAGCACGTCGCGCAGGCCGTCCCCGAGGAGGTTGAACGCGACCGCGGTGAACAAGATCGCGGCGCCGGGGAAGGTGACCAGCCACCAGTGCGTCGTGAAGAACGCCTGTCCTTGACTGACCATGAGCCCCCAGTCCGGCGTGGGGTCCTGCGCGCCGAGGCCGAGGAACGACAGCGCCGACGCCGTCAGGATGACGCCGCCGACGTCGAGCGAGACCTGCACGATCACGGGGGTGATCGAGTTCGGCAGCACGTGGCGGAGCAGGATGCGACGGTGGGGGATGCCCATCGCGCGGGCGCTCTCGATGTAGGGACGCGCCGCGACCGAGGCCGCCTGACCGCGAACGATCCGCGCGTACCAGGGCCACCACGTGACGGCGATCGCGATGACGGTGTTCGTGATCGACGGCCGCATCACCGCCGCGAACGCGAGCGCGAGCAGCAGCGCCGGGAACGCGAGGAACACGTCGGTGACGCGCATGATGACGTCGTCGACCCAGCCGCCGAAGTAGCCGGCCGCGATCCCGAGCGGCAGGCCGACCGCGCAGGCGATGACGAGCACGAGCAGCGCGATCAGCGGTGAGATGCGCGCGCCGTACAGCACCCGCGAAAGGACGTCGCGCCCGACCTGGTCCGTGCCGAACGGGTGCGCCGCCGAGGGCGATTCCAGCGTCTCGAGCGCGTGCGTCGCACTGCCGGCGTCGTCGGGGAACGGCGCGATGACCGGCGCCAGGACCGCCAAAACCACGATCACCAGGCACATCGACGCGCCGACCGCGAGGAGCGGGTTCCGTCGGGCGACGCGGCGGACGCCGGCGAGCCTCCCCGGCGGAAGCGAGCCGCCCTCGAGCGCGACGGTCTCGGCAGGGGCGGGTGCGACCGCCATCACGCCACCCGGATCCGCGGGTCGATCATCGCTTGCACGACGTCCACGACGAGGTTCCCGAGCACGTAGACGAGCGCGACGAAGAGCGTCACCCCGACGATCGCCGGCGTGTCGAGCGCGCCGATCGCGGAGGCGGCGTAGCTGCCGAGGCCCGGCCGGTTGAAGATCGCCTCGACCAGGAACGTGTTCACGAGCGCGTACGCGAACACGAGCGCGAGCAGCGCGACCACCGGGCTCCACGCGTGCCGGAGCGCGAAGCGCGTGAACACGCTCCGCTCCGGGAAGCCGAGCGCCCGGACCATCCGGATGTGGTCCTCGCCGATCGTGTCGAGGACCGAGGCCCGCACCATCCGCGTGATCACGCCCGCGGGGTACGCGGCGATCACGACGGCTGGCAGGATCACGTGGGTCAGGGCGCTCGTGAACACCGTCCAGTTGCCCGTCAGCAGCGCGTCGAGGATCGGCATGTTCGTGACGCTGCGGAGCGGGCTCGTGTAGTCGAGGTCGGGGTCGTAGCTGCCCGCGACGGGCAGCAGGTTCAGCCATTGGAAGAAGACGAGCTGCAGCACGATCGCGAGCCAGAACGACGGCATCGAGACGCCGACCACGGACACCAGCCGCGAAAGCACGTCCGGCGAACGGCCCCGCCACCGCGCGGCGACCAGACCGAGCGGGATGCCGACCGCGAGCGCGAGCAGCATCGCCGCCGTGACGAGCTCGATCGAGGCCGGCGCACGTTGCGCGATGTCCTCGAGCACCGGCCGGCGCGTCCGCAGCGACAGGCCCCAATCGCCCGTCGCGACACCGCCGACGTACTTGGCGATCTGGACCGGCAGCGGGCGGTCCAGGCCGAGGTCCCGGCGTGCGGCCTCGACCTGCTCGGGCCGGGCGCGCGGCCCCGCCCAGGTCGAGGCGGGATCGCCCGGCACGACGCGGGCGACGACGAACGTCAGGATGACGACGCCGACGACGACCAGCGCGGCGAGCGCCAGCCGCCGGACGAGGAACCGGGTCACCCTGTGGGCGTCAGCTCGTAGCCGAAGACGACGTTCGGGTACGCCGGGTTGTCCTGGAAACCCTCCACCTCGTCGAGCATGGCCCGCTGGTACACCTGCGTGTAGAGCGGGATCGCGGGCGCGTCCTCGGCGACGATCTGCTGCATCTGCTCGTACATCCGCGTCGCCTCGTCACGGTCGGTCGCCGCGACGACGGACGCTTCGTCGATCATCGCGTCCAGTTCCTCGTTCGAGTAGTACGACAGGTTGAAGAATGGGTCCTTCTCCGTGCGGAAGAGGCTGTAGAACCACGACACCGGATCGGGGTAGTCCGGCCACCAGTAGAAGACCAGGATGTCCTGGCGCTCGGCCTCGTTGCCGGACTTCGCCTTGTCCCACTGCGTTTGCCACTGCAGCCCCTGGACCTGCAGGTCGATGTTCAGCTCCTCGAGGTTCGACTTCATGAGCGTCGCGACCAGCTCTTCGTCGGCGTCGCCCTTGAGGTACGTCAGCTCCAGCGTCAGCCGCTCGCCGTCGGGGCCGAAGCCGGCCTCCCCGAGCAGGGCCCCGGCCTCGGCCTGGTTCTGCTGGTACTCGAGCCCGTCGGTGTGGCCCCACAGGCCGGGCGGCACCACGCCGGACAGCGGCTCGGCCGCACCCTCGAGCGCGGCGATGATCCCCTGGTAGTCGATGCCGAGCGCGACGGCGTCGCGGACGCGTTCGTCGGCGAGCGGGCCGTCCGCGGTGTTGAGCAACGCGAGCAGCGTCTGCCACGACGACGCGGCCGAGGTCTCGAACCCATCCTGCCCCTCGAACGAGGACCACAGCTGGGGGCTCATCCGCTGGACGAGGGTGACCTCACCCGCTCGAAGCAGCTGGGCGGCCGTGTTCGCCTCGGGCGTCACGCGGAAGACGTACCGCTCGTAGTGCTCGCCGTCCCAGCCGCCCCAGTAGTCGGGATAGGCCTCCAGGCGGAGCTCGATCTCCTCGCCTGGGTTGAACTCGGCGATCGTGTACGGGCCGGAGCCCGCGTCGTTGCCCTCGGCGAACCACTCCGCGAGGTCCTGGCCGCCCGCGGCCTCGGTGTCGTAGATGTACGCCGAGTACGTCCCGGATGAGACCAGGTCGAGCGGCGACGGATACGAGAGTTGGAACACGAGCGTGCGCTCGTCGGGCGTGTCGATCTTCTTCACCGCGCCCCAGATGTAGGATGCTGCCTCGCCGAGCTCCGTGGTGCGTTCGATCGCGGCCTTGGCGGCCTCGGCGGTGAGTGGCGCGCCGGTGTGGAACGTCACGCCTTCGCGGAGGGTGAACGTCCACGTCAGGCCGTCCTCCGACGTTTCCCAGCTCTCCGCGAGGAGCGGCTCGACCTCGGTCGTCTCGGCGTTGTACCGGGTGAGCGTCTCGTAGACGTTGTGCAGGGCGATGACCTCGTTCGAGTAGCCGGTCGCGGGGTCCGTCCCGATCATGACCTCGGAGTTGACGGAGTACGTGAACGCGCTCGGGCCCGCGGTCGTGCCCGTGTCCGTGTCCCCGTTCCCATCCCCGTCGGTCGCGCCGGGGCCGCCCTCGCTCCCGGTGCACGCCGCCGCGACGAGGGCGAACGCCGCCGCGACGATCGCCACACGCAGTCCCACAGATCTCATGGCTCCTCCTCCGGGGTTCCTCGGGACGTCAACTCCCACGCCAGCGGTCCGGCCGCTTTCACCCGTATACGTACCGCAGGATGGGTCAGGTACGCCAGGGGTACCTCCTCGATGTCGACGACCTCGACCGTGTCGCTCGCCGCGCCGGCCGCGACCGCGCGGTCGACGGCATCCTGCGACGCCTCGGCGACGGCGGCCTCGCGCCCGCCGGGCCCGAGGTGGAAGATGCGGTCGACCTCGCCGCTCACCGAGGCGATCGCCGCGCCGATCGCGTTCGCGACGTCGGCGTGGTCCGGACGCAGGACCTCGCTGCTGCCCGCGAGGTCGTCGGGCACGAGCGGCGCCCCGCCCCCGACGGCGACGACGGGAGCCGGCTCCCGCGAGACCTTCACGCGGTCGATCGCGTCCGCGAGCGTCGCGTCGGACCGCGCGATCGCTTCGAGCAGCAGGTCGTCTCGCGCCCTTAGGCGCGCCGCGTCGCCGAGCACGAATCGCCCGGCCCGGACACCGGCGTCGGTGAGGGTCGGCGTCGAGCCGCCGAAGACGAGCGCCTCCTCGCCGATCCGGTAGCCGACGCTGTCGGGCCCCAGGGCATTCTCGCGCACGACGGTGCCCCCGCCGAGCGCGATCGTGACCAGGTCGGGCATGCGGAAGTTGGTCCGGATCCCGCCGATCTCGACACCGAACGACGATTCGCGCGGGAACCCGTTGACGAGCACGCCCACGTCCGTGGACGTGCCGCCGACGTCGATAACGATCGCGTCGCTCCGTCCCGTCAGGTACGCGGCCCCCCGGATGCTGTTGGCCGGGCCGCTGCCGATCGTCAGGACCGGGAAGGCGATCGCGAACTCGAGGTCCATCAGCGTCCCGTCGTTCTGCGCGAAGAAGGCGACGGGGGCGAGGCCGTGGGCCGCGAGCGCTCCGCCGATCGCGCCCGCGACGCCGCGCGCGACGTCGACGAGCGCGGCGTTCAGCACGGTCGCGTTCTCGCGCTCGAGCAGGCCGACCGAGCCGATCGTCGAGCTGAGCGAGATCGGCACGTCGCCGAGCTCCTTTCGGACGAGCTCCTCGGCGGCGCGCTCGTGCTCGTCGGAGACCGGGGCGAAGACGCTCGTGATCGCCACGGACTCGGCGCGGCCGGCGACCTCGCCGGCGAACCGGACGATCGCGTCACGGTCGAGCGGCGAGAGCTCGCGGCCGTCGAACTCGATGCCGCCGTCGATGATGCGCTCGCCGGCGGAGACGACCTCGCGAAGGTCGGACGGCCAGCCGAACAGCGGCCGGATCGCGTGGGTGGCGGGGCCGCCCAGGCGGAACACGGCGACGCGGCGGAGACCTCGGCGTTCGAGCACGGCGTTCGTCGCGTGCGTCGTGCCGAACATCGCATGCGTGATGCGCGCGCGATCGACACCTTCGACCGCTTCGCCGATCGCCGCGTCGATCCCGGAGGTGACGTCCGAGGTGGTGGTGACCTTCGCCTTCGCGAGGAGCCGGTCGTCCGCGTCCAGGACGACGGCGTCGGTGTTGGTTCCGCCGACGTCGACGCCGAGACGCAGGTCAGGCGAGGTCATGGAGCTCCTCGACGGGCACGTAGTCGAGGTCGTACCCGAAGTGGCGCGGCCCGGCGAGCTCGAGCCCGCGCGCCGTCCGCCAGATCGGGTCGCACGGGAAGGCGATGACGGTGACCCGCTGCCCGTACCGGGCGCGCTCGGTCGAGATCGCCTCCGCCGACTGCGAGTCGAGCACCGAGATGATGTCGGGCACCATCGCAAGCGCACGGTCGCCCTCGAGCGCGACGAGGTTCTCGTTCTGGATCTCGAGCCGGAGCGTCCGGCCGGCGTCGGGACCGAGACCCTCGATCGCGACGGCGCCGCGCACGAAGCCGGCCGTGGTGCGGCGCTCGACGTCGACGACCTTGCCGGCGATCAGCCGCGCCGCTCGGATCTCGCGGGCGAGGGTGTCCACCGGGTCGTGCTCCGCCTCCATCACGACGGTGCCGAGCCGGATCGCGAGCGAGACCGCGTGATTCACGACGGCGCCGTCCCGCGCCTCGGCCACGGTGAGCTGGTACTCGCTCGACCAGGCCATACCGCCGAACTCGACCGCGGCGGCCCGCTCCATCCGCTCCATCCAGTCGCCGTCCGTCGCCCGGAAGACGATCACGTTGCCGCGCTCGTCGGTCATGACCGCCGGGTTCGGCGAGATGCCGGCGATCTCCATCGCCACCTGGGGGATCTCGGGGAACGCGCGTCCCATCCCGTCCGCGTCGACCACCGGCAGGCCGAGGCGCGCCGCCCATATCGTCGGGATGATGCCGTTCGAACCCCCGATCTCGCCTGCCATCAGCGCGACGACGGGGCGGTCCCGGATCGCCTCGACGGCCTCGCGCAGCCTCCCGCCCTCCTCGCCGCTCTCGATCTTCTCGATCGAGACGGTCGGTGCGCCGACGCCACCGGCCGGCATGATCAGGCCGTCCTCGGGAAGCTCCTCGAGGTCGACGAGGGGAACGGGCCCGAAGTCCTCGACGGCCTGGAGCCCGGCGAGCAGACCGACGGCCGTGTCGCCTCCGCCGCCCGCGCCGAGGATCGCGCACCCTCGCGCGAGCGCCGGCAGCGTCGAGCCGTCGAGCAGCATCGAGGCGATGGTAACGAGAAACGAGGGCGGGGCCTCCGACTGCGTCTGGGCGGACTGGAAGCGTCAAACGCAAGCAGCCCTCGCCACGTAGTCAGACTCGCCCGTCGTGTCGACGCGGTCGGATTTGAGTACGAGGTGGTACCGGTGTCCTCTCCACTGATTCGGGCGTGGGAACCGGCAGTTCCCGGATCTTCTCGAGCGCCCGCTCGTTCTTTCCATCGGGGCTGAGGTCGTCCCACGATTCGATCTCCGCGAGCGTTCGTTCCGCCCACGCCCCGACGGTATTGAGGAGGCTGATGAAGAAGTCCACTGCAAGGGCGCGGATGTAGACCTGATCCTGAGTGACGGCGATGCCCTCGAGGAACTCTTGTTTGACCTCCCCTCCGAACCGGAGCATCTGCCGAACATCGTCTCGGACCTGATTCAGCGTCGTGACGATCTGTTGTTTGGTCCCGATCGGAGCAACGAAGAGACGGATCATGGCCTCGAAATCCATGGCGAACGGAGACACCGGAGTGGCGAGCCATTCACGAAGTGCCTCCCGGCCCCTGTCGGTGATCGAGTACACGGTGCGTGCCCGCTTTCCGACGTGCTCCTTCTTGCCGTCGAGCAGGCCCATGGTGGAGAGGCGCTTCACCTCTCGGTAGATGGCACTCTCGGCTCGGGGCCAGACGTATCTGAAGTAGCGGACCCGCTGCTGCGCTAGCTCGTATGGGGACCACGGATGCACGGCGACCTGGGCTAGTACCGCGTACGAAGTGGTGGTCAGTTGTTTGGCCATATCGTCCTCTTGACATACTCCAAACGCGAGTATACGTTTACTCCGATTTAGAGTATAAACGCACGCCGGGGCGATCCTTGGAATGGAGTTCCGACGACACTCGGTTGACGGAGGTGGGTGACATGGCGGGCGAGGACGGACGTGAGTACGTAGAGACTCTGGTCATCGGAGGTGGGCAGGCCGGGCTGGCGACGGGGTACCAGTTGTCGCAGCGTGATCTTCCGTTCAAGATCATCGACGCCAACGAACGCGTCGGGGACGCGTGGCGCAACCGTTGGGATTCACTCCGCCTGTTCACCCCCAATCGTTTCAACCATCTGCCGGGGATGCCTTTTCCCGGATACCACTGGGGGTTCCCAAGCAAGAACGAGATGGCCGACTACCTCGAGTCGTACGCTCGGAAGTTCGACCTGCGGGTGGAGACCGGAGTCAGGGTGGAGAGGCTGACCCGGGAAGGAGATCGCTTCGTTGCGACCTCGGGGGATCGACGGTTCGAAGCCGACAACGTGGTGGTCGCGATGTCGAGCTGGCAACGGCCTCGGCTTCCCGATTACGCGCCCGAGCTCGATCCGCGGATCGTCCAGCTTCACGTTGCCGAGTACAAGAATCCGGGGCAGCTCCAGGAAGGAGACGTCCTGGTCGTCGGTGCAGGTAACTCGGGCGGCGAGGTCGCCATCGAACTGGCGAGGACGCACAAGGTGTTGCTCGCGGGAGCCGGGAACGGTGCGATCCCCTTCCGTCCCGAAAGCGTTGCCGCCCGCGTCCTGATGCCGTTCGTCGGTCGGGTCATCTTTCACCGCGTGCTGACAACCACGACTCCGATCGGGAAGAAGGCCCGCCGCAAATGGATCTCCACCGGCGAACCGTTGATCCGCGTCAAGCCCAAAGACCTCGCTGCCGTCGGGGTGGAACGAGTTCCTCGGGTCACCGGTGTCCAGAGCGGGCTGCCGCAACTCGAGGACGGCCGTTCTGTGGATGTCGCCAACGTGGTGTGGTGCACGGGATTCCACCCCGGATTCTCCTGGATCGACCTTCCCGTACTCGGCCCGCAAGAGCCGCTTCACCGTCGTGGGATAGTCGAATCGGAGCCCGGTCTCTACTTCATCGGTCTCAAGTTCCTCTATTCAGTGTCCTCCGAGCAGATCCAGGGCGTCGGGCGCGACGCGGACTACATCGCCGGGAAGATCGCCGCCCAGCGCGGGGTGCGTCGGGCGGATCGATCGGCATGAGCGATTCACTGGAGGAGCGAGAAGCACAACAGATCTAGGTCGGCTTTTCGCATCGGACACGCATACGGCGCTGCGTCCGGGCAGCTAGCAGGTGGTCGAAGCGGCACCACCTACACGACCGACTTCGACCTCGTCTACCGCAGGGTCGACACCCTGACGCGCCGAAACCTGCGGGGGCGTGCTTCTCGGAGGGCTCCCTCATGTGCACGAGCGTGCTTGCCTCGAGGTCTACGCGTTACGGAACGTCGTCCGGCGCCTCGAGGCCGTAGACCTCTCGCGCCTCGCGCTCGGTCACGATGCCGTCCTCGACGTCTGCACGGATGCGCTCGCGCTCGCGATCCTTGGGCGTGCCCACGCCGCCGCCCGTCCCGGTGACGAGCCGCACGAGGTCGCCGTTGCGCAGCGGGTAGCGCGCGGCCTTGCCGAAGCGCTCCGTGGTGCCGTCCGCACGGACGACTTCGACGTAGTTCGGCGAGCCGTCGTGGCCGCCGTCCATGCCCCAGGGGGGGTAACGATGCCGCCCGAAGCCGACCGTGAGGCTGCCGTCGGACAGCATCCGGTACTCGCGCACGAGCCCCCGGCCGCCGCGACGTCGCCCGGCGCCGGCCTCGACGACGTCGAGCGCGAACCGCTCGACGCGGATGCCGTAGCGCTGCTCGCACACCTCGACGGGGATCACGAACGTCTCGCCGTCGCCCACCGAGACCAGGCCGTGTTCGCCGTCCTTGTCGGCGCCGGCGCCCCACCCTCCCGCCTGCGGCTCGACGAGCAGGGTCGGCTGGCCGGTTTCCGGGTGCGTGCACGAGATCGCCGTGGCGCACACCGACACGAAGCTGCCCGCGGTGAGCGTCTGGGGCAGTGCGGGCGCGAGCGCCTTCCACACGAGGTCGGTCGCGGCCTCGGTCGACTCAAAGTAGAGCGCGACGGGCGCGGGGCGCTCGGCCGTGAAGATCGTCCCGGGCGGGCAGACGACCTCGAACGGTCTGAACCACGCGTCCGAGCCTGCCTCGTTGGGGTCGGTGATCGCCTTGAACACGGTCCTGATGCCCGAGACGAGCCCGCTCCTCGTGCAGTTCACCGGCCCGGGAACCTGCGGATGCGTCCCGGTGAAATCGGCGACGACGCGCTCGCCGTCGATCTCGACGCGCACGCGGATCGGGAAGGGCCCGTGGCCGAGGCCGTCGTCGTCGATGAAGTCCTCGGCCTCGAAGACACCACGGGGGAGCCGGGCGACGGCGGCGCGCGCGAGCGCCTCGCTGCGCTCGTGGACCGCGCGCATGGCGCCCACCGTCGTCTCGGTGCCGTACCGACGACAGAGCTCGAGCACGCGGCGCTCGGCGACCTCGAGGCACGCGGCGAACGCGGTGAGGTCGCCGATCGTCATGTCGGGCAGACGGCTGTTCGCGCCGATGATCGCGCGGATGTCACGGTCGAGCTCTCCGCCGCGCGCGACGCGGACGAACGGCAGTTGCAGTCCTTCCTGGAAGATCTCGACCGAGTCCGCCGTCCACGACCCGGGGTCCTTGCCTCCCACCTCCGTCCAGTGACCCTTCGCGCCGGCGAACGCGACGAGCTCGTCGTCGACGAAGATCGGGCGCAGCATCGCGACGTCCGACAAGTGGCTGCCGCCGCCCGAGAACGGGTCGTTCGTCGCGACGACGTCGCCCGGTGCCAGGTCCGGTACGCGCACCAGCGTGTCGCGGACGGCCTCGCCCAACGGACCGAGGAACCCGGCGATCCCGTTGCCCTGCGAGACGAGCTCCCCGCGCGCGTCCGTCAGCCCGACGGCGAAGTCGAGCACCTCGTAGATCACCGGGCTCTGCGAGGTCCGCTGCAGCGACACGAACATCTCGTCGGTCACCGCGAAGAAGGCCTCGCGCAGCACGTCCATCGTGAAACGGTCGTGGGCTTCCGCGGCGCTCATGCGTCCTCCTCGATCACGAGGTTCGCGAGCTCGTCGACCGTTACCGACTGCCCCGGGAGGACGAGCACGGTCGTCGCCTCTTCCTCAACGATGCACGGCCCCCGCCTGCTATCGCCGGTGGCCAGTGATCGGCGGTCCACGACGTCCGCGCGGACGACGTCGCCGTGCTGGTCCAGGTCTACGGCCCGAGGGCGGAGGTCCAGGCTCGGAGCGCGCCCCGTCGTCCATTCGACCGGTTCGTCCCGCGGCGCCGAGACGGCGACGCGCGCCTCCACGATCTCGACTGGGGTTGCGAGGCGGAACGCGTACGTCTCCTCGGATGCGTCGTCGAAGTCCGAACGGAGGCGGGCAACAAGGTCCGCGTCGATCGGGCCGTCGGCCAGCGGGACCTCGATCGTGTGCTCCTGGCCCATGTAGCGGAGAAGCGCGAACCGCTGCGCTCGGCGCTCGCCGGCCTCCTCCTCGAGCTCTGCGGCGGCCTCGCGCTCCAGCTCGTCGAACAGTCGCGCGAGCGTCTGGGGGTTGAGCGGCCCGACGTGCGTCCTAACGGCGTCGGCGCGGAAGTCGCCGATCAGCATCCCCATGGCGGAGAAGTGACCGGGCGCGGGCGGGATCACCGTCCGGGCGACCCCGAGCTCGCGCGCCAGGAGCGCCGCGTGGAGCGGCCCGGCGCCTCCGAACGCGATGAAGGTGAAGTCGCGCGGGTCGTGCCCGCGGCGGAGCGTCACGAGGCGAAGCGCGTGCGCCATCTGCGCCACGGCGAATCGGAGCACGCCCCGAGCCGCCTTCGCGGCGTCGACGTTCAGACGCTCGCCGAGGCGCTCGAGCGCGTGGCGGGCTGCGTCGACGTCGAGCTGCATCGTCCCGCCCAGGAAGTACTCGGGGTCGAGACGGCCGGCCACGAGGTTCGCGTCGGTGAGCGTCGCATCCTCGCCGCCTCGGCCGTAGCACGCGGGTCCCGGCTCGGCGCCCGCGCTTCGCGGGCCGACGTGCAGTCCACCGGCCTCGTCGACCCAGGCGATCGAGCCGCCCCCGGCCCCGATCTCGACGATCTCGACGACAGGCGTCTGGATCGGGTAGCCGGCGCTCGTGGGGGTGCGCTCCACGTGATGGAGCGTCTCGATGCGAACGCGGCCGCCGCGGACCGCCGCCGTCTTCGCCGTGGTTCCGCCGATGTCGAGGGTGAGCACGTCGCGCACGCCGAGGCGGCGGCCGAGCTCGGTCGCCGCGGTCACGCCGGCCACCGGGCCGGACTCGAGGAGCGAGATCGGTGCGGCGGCCGCCCGATCGAACGAGGAGACGCCGCCGCTCGACCGCATGGCGTACAGCGGCGCCGACACTCCGAGCGCGCGGACGGCCGACCGGAGATCGTCCAGGTAGCCGGCGACCGTCGGTTTCACGTAGGCCGACAGCACCGCCGTGCTCGTCCGCTCGAACTCGCGCCACTGTGTGCTCACCTCGTGCGAGGCGACGATCTCGACTCCTCTTAAGTGCTTCGCGAGCAGTTGCGCCGTGCGCGCCTCGTGGTCGGAGTTCTTCCATGCGTGGAGGAAGCAGATCGCGACGGCGTCGACCCCGAGGGCTCCTATTTGCTCGGCCACGAGCTCGACGCCGTCCTCGTCGAGATCGGTGAGGACCTCGCCACGATGCGAGATCCGTTCGCGGACCTCGAAGCGGAGTCGGCGAGGCACGAACGGCTCGGGCTTGCGGTACGACAGGTTGTAGAGATCCGGCCGGTTCGCCCGACCGATCTCGAGGACGTCACGGAACCCCTCCGTCGTGACGAGCGCCGTCCGCGCGCCTCGGCGCTCCGTCACCGCGTTGATCACGACGGTGCTGCCGTGGACGAAGGCGCCGATCTCGCGCGGTGCAACCCCGGATCGTTCGAGCGTGGCCAACACGCCGTCGCGCAGGCGTTCCCGCGTCGTGTCCGCCTTCGCGAGGAGGAGGGCACCGGTCCGCCGGTCCACGGCCGCGAGATCGGTGAACGTGCCGCCGATGTCCACGGCCACGTCGATCTCGCCCCAGGAGTTGCCTCGCTGTTCGGGCATCACCGGGTTATACAACTCGCCATCACGAGCAGTTCTCGGTAGCGCGCAACCCCTAACCCTAGCCGTCGGTGGGCATAACCGGGATCCTGCGTCAGGTCTTCTTCGATTCCACCTGCGCCTTCAGGTTCCGGAGCGAGGTCATCGCGTCCTTCTTGATGGCGAGCGCGGCGAGGAAGAGGACGACCGGACTCACGCCACTCGTGACGTGCTTCGTCAACGCGGTGCCGTCTCCCTGCGGCGCGAGCGTGTAGTCGTTCTGGTACCACGAGTCCTTCTTGCCCTCCTGGTGCTGGTCTGAGCGGATCGCGAAGCGTCGCGGCGGGTCGAACGCCGTCACCGTGATGTCGGCGGAGACCTTCTTGCCCGTGAACACGCCGCTCGAGCGGTAGGTGGACGTCGGGCCGGGGCCGGTTCCGCCGGTCTGCTCCATCGTCATGTTCGACTTCGGGTTCGCCCACGACGTGTGGCGCTCGACGTGGGACAGCTCCTCGAAGACCCGCTCCGGTGGCACGTCGATCTGGATCGTGAACTCCGGCATGGCGTCCTCCCCGTCTCTGGCCTCGCTCTAGCCGTTGGGAACGGCTCACCCTATCGACGAACCGACCCGGTGTTTTTCGACAGACCGTCGTGCCGTCCTAGCAGCCGAACACGACTAGCTCGTTGCAGAGGACTCGGATGTCGACCGCGAAGCCGACGCCGGATCCGTCGCCGTAGCCAAGGGTCGTGAGACCGAGGACCTCGCCGGAGGCGTTGACGAGCGGACCGCCGGAATTGCCGTGGTTGATCTGCGCGTCGGTTTGGATGTACCCGCCGCGGATGGCGGAGACGATCCCCACGGTGGCGGAGCCCTCCAAGCCGAGCGGGGTTCCGTACGCCACGACGCTGTCTCCGATCTCCGGCGGGTGACCCGCCTCATACGCGCTCGTCAGGACGGTCATCGGGACATCCACCTTGACCAGCGCCACGTCGGAGTACCGGTCCCAGCTGTCGACGACGCCGCGCCAGGTCGACGCGCCGTGATGGACCGTCACGGACGGGCCGCCGGTCCTGATCGAGCTCTCGACGACATGATAGTTCGTCGCGATCCATGACTTGCCGCCAGAAGAGACGAGTCCGAAGCCAGAGCCTTGAGAGTCGCCGCTGACGATCGTGACCACGGCATCGTCGATGAGCTCGATGACCAGCGATGCGTCGAACTTGTCGCGGTCTGAGAACGCGAGTGTCGCGCGCATGGCCTCGATGTCGCGGTGGAAGGAGCTCTCGAGCGACTCCTGGCTGACCTCCCCCACGAGGACGCCGTCCTTCAGGGCGCGGACGGTGGATCGGAGCTCGTCCAGCTCACCCTGAAGTCTGTTCGCGGTCAGAAACGTCGGAACATCGGCGCGGCCGATATCACTCGGATGCAACGCTTCGATCCGAGCCCGCTGTAATCAGCTGGTCGTGGCGTGCCTGACCCTTCGCCCAAGCGGCCGATTCATGCCTGCGCGGAGATGGGTTCCCGCCGCGAGGGGGAACGAGCAGAATCAACCGATGCGCGAGGAGCGCAAGGTCGTCACGGCCCTGTTCGCCGACATCGTCGGCTCGACGCGTTTGACCGAACGCCTCGATCCCGAGGATGCGCGGGAGCTCCTCGGAGGCGCCGTCCGGCGGATGGTCGAGGCCGTCGAGGCCTTCGGCGGGACGGTGAAGGACCTGGCCGGCGACGGAGTCTTGGCGCTCTTCGGCGCGCCGGTCACGCACGAGGACGACGCCGAGCGGGCGATCCGTGCCGGGCTGCGCATCGTTCGGGAAGCACGCGACGCTGAGTCGTCCCTATCGGTGCGCGTCGGCATCGAGACGGGCCTGGTGGTGCTCGGGCCGATCGGCGGCGGCGGGCGTGTGGAGTACGGCGCGACCGGCGACGCGCTGAACACGGCCGCACGGCTGCAGTCGCGAGCTCCGCCCGGGGCGGTTCTCGCCGGCGACGTCACCCGGCGAGCCGCCGGCGAGCGGTTCGCGTGGGGCGAGGAACTCCGGCTCGAGCTGAAAGGGAAGGCCGACCTCGTCTCGGCCTTCGAGGTCGTCGGGGAGCGGAGAGGTCCGGCTGTTGTGGCCGCCGTGGCGCCGATGGTCGGTCGGGAACGGGAGCTCGAACGCGCGTCGCGGATGGCTGAGCGGGCGCTCGGCGGCGAGGGCGGGCTCCTGCTCGTGATCGGCGAGCCCGGCATCGGCAAGAGCCGGCTCGTCGAGGAGGTCCGCCGTTCTGTCGCCCGCCCGGCGCTTTCCTGGCTCGAGGGGCGATGCGTTTCGTACGGCGCGTCGACACCGTACCTGCCGCTGCGTGACCTGATCCACGACGCGCTCCAGCTGCCGCGGGACGAGCCGGCGGACGAGCAGGCCGTTCGCGGGCGGGTTCGGGCGCTCGCACGAGACCTCGAGGACGCTGTCCCCTACCTCGCGACGTTGATGGGCGTCGATGGAGGCACCGCGGCGCCGACGGCGTCGCCCGAGACGCTTCGGCTGCGGACGCTGGACGCACTCCGGCGACTCGTCCTCGTCCTGGCCGCTCGTGGTCCGCTCGCGGTTGTGATCGAAGACCTGCACTGGGCCGACGCGTCGACGCTCCAGGCGCTCGAGCGCCTCATGTCCACGGGTCGGGGCGTGCCGCTGCTGTTCGTCCTGACGACGCGAGGCGTTGACGGGGCGCCCGGTCCCCTTCCGAGTTCGAAGAACGGCATGCCGTCCGAGGCGATCGAGCTCGCGTCGCTCCCGCGCGACCGGCTCGACGAGCTCGTCGACGCGCTGCTGGAGGGTGAGGAGATCCCGGCGGAGCTGCTGCGGCGCGTCGTGGAGATCGCCGGCGGCAACCCGTTCTTCCTGTCCGAGCTTGTGCGCTCGCTCATGGGGTCCGGCGTCCTCGCCCGCGAGGGCGGGACGTGGGTCGTGGCGGATCGCGGCCCGAGCGTCGAGCTTCCTACGACGATCGAGAATGTGATCCTGGCGCGGCTCGACACGCTCGAGCCGCCCGCGCGCGACGTGCTCACCGCGGCATCCGTTCTCGGGCGCACGGTGGCGTTGCCATTGCTCGAGCGCCTGGTCGGATCGGACCCGCGCGCCGAGGCGGACGAGCTCGTCCGCGCCCGTCTGTTCGAGCGCGACGGGCAGCCGGACGAGTTGTGGTTCGCACACGCGCTGATCCAGGAGGTGGCGTACGGCTCGCTGCTGAAGCGCCGGCGTCGGGAGCTGCACGCATCGGCTGCAGCCGCGATCGAGGCGATCTGGCCGGACCGGATCGACGAGCACCTGGGCGTCCTGGCGCACCACCATCATGGAGCCGGCGACCTCGACGCGGCGCGACGGTTCCACGACCGTGCGGCGGAGCGCGCCGAGCGGCTGCACGCCGGTGTGGAGGCACTCGAGCACCTCACCGCGTCGATCGAGCTCGCGGCCGAGCTTGGACGCACCGTGGCCGATCCCGAGGTCGCGGAACGGGTCCTCGCACGGGCGCGCGTGCGTTCGCGGACGGGCGACGCCGTCGGCGCGCGGACGGATCTCGAGGCGATCCTTGCGAACGTGGACGCGGAGGCCGAACCACGTCTCGCGATGCGCGCGCGCGACGACCTCGGCTTCGTCCTGGCCGGTGCGGCCGACTACCGCGCGGCGGTCCCGCACCTGGAGGCGGCGCTCGCGACGGCGACGGCGCTCGGCGACGCGGCGGCGGAAGTGAGCGCGCTGAGCCGGCTGTCGATCGTCCATGCGAACCGGCTCGACTTCGACGCGGCGCTCGAGCACGGCGAGCGGGCGCTCCACTCGGCTGAGTCGGCGGGGGATGAGCGTCTCGAGGCCGCGGCGATGGACGCGCTGAAGCAGACCGCGCTCGAGTCCGGCGACTTCGAGACGCTCGAGCGGCTGGCCGATCGGCTCGCCGAGATCCACCGCCGAAACGACGACCTGTGGCTGCTTCAGTTCGCCGTGTTCGAGGTCGCATATGCGGACCTCGCAAGGATGCGCGTCGAGCGCGCGTTCGCCGGCCTCGAGGAGGCGCTGTCGATCAACAAGCGGATCGGCGACGTGGGCAACGAGCCGCTGTACGTAGCGATGCTGGGACGCTCCCACCGGGCCCGCGCCGAATACGACGAGGCGCTCGCGCTCGGCCGACGGGCGTTCGACCTCGCGGTGGAGCTCGGGCACGGCGAGTGGACCGCGTGGACGGCCATGGTTCTCGGCGCGACACTGCTGGAGCTCGGTGCGATGGACGACGCCGAGCGGATCCTTTCGGTCGGTGTCGAGGCGGCCGAGCGCGCCGCGGCCGACCTCCACCTCGTCCGATGCCTCGGTCTGTATGCGTGGACGGCGCTGCGGTCCGGCGACGGCGATCGGGCGGTCGAGCTCGCCGATCGGGCCACGGCGATCTTCGACCGGATCCGCGTCCGCCCGCCGAGGGCGTACGTCGCCGGCCAGGACGCGTACGTCGGTGTCGCGCACGTGCGCCTCGCGCGAGGCGAGCCCGACGCCGCCGTCGAGCTCGTCGCGCCGATCGTCGAGGCGTGCCGTGATTGCGGATGGAGCGACGGCGTCGTCGAGGGCACGCTGGTCCTCGCGGAGGTGGCGCTCCGTCGCGGCGACGCGGCCGCGGCGGTGGAGGCGGCGGGGTCGGCCGTCGCCGAGGCGCTGCGGACCGGGCTCCCGACCGCGTGGCGCGCGCACCGCGCGATGGCCGAGGCGTGCCGGGCGGCGGGGGACGAGCAGGGGGCCGCTTCGCACGCGGCTGAGGCCGGTCGTGCGGTTGCGCGGGTGCGCGACCAGATCCATGATCGGTCGATCCGTGAGGCATTCGAGTCCGCGGTCGCGGGCGGACCGTTCTCGGAAGGAGAAGGACGATGGGGGTGACCAACCTGCACCACGTGGCGATCCGGGTCCAGGATCCCGATCGCTCGCGCGCGTTCTATGAGAACGTCCTCGGTCTGTCGTTCCTCGAGCTTCCCGTCGGGCCCGAGATGACCCGCGCTTGGCGAGGCTCGCCGTCGGAGGGGACGATGTTCGCCACCCAGGCCGGGGACACGTTCGTAATCCTCTCGCCGCCGCTCGAAGGGACGCCCGGAGACGACCGGTTCAGCGAGCGCCGGATCGGCGTCGATCACCTGGCATTCGGCGTTGACGACCGTGCGACGCTCGACGAGCTGGTCGGTCGGCTGCGCGCCGAAGGCGTCGAGACCCAGGGCGTCGAGCTCGACCCGGTGCTGAACAAGGAGTACGTGGCCTTCCGCGATCCCGACAACGTGCAGTGGGAGTTCTACATGCGGTGAGGCTCGAGGGCGATGACGGGGATCCGGCGGCTCGTCTTCTTCAGGTAGTCGCCGAACCCCGACATCCGCTCGGTCTGGCGCGCGTACAGCGCGTCGTGCTCGGCATCGTCCAGGATGTCCACCGCGTGGACCGGGATCGTGTCGGTTCCGACCTCGACCTCCACATCGGGGTGCGCCATGAGGTTGTGGTACCAGTCCGGGTTCGTCGGGGAGCCCCCCTTCGTCGCGAAGATCACGAATCGGTCGCCGTCGGGGAGGTAGGCGAGCGGGTTCACCCGCTGGCGTCCCGTCTTCGCGCCCCGGTGGTGCAGGAGCAGCAGGGTATGGCCCTCGAAGTACCCGCCGACCCGGCCCTCGTTGGCGTGGAACTCGTCGATGATGCGGGCGTTCCGATCCGTTGCCATGGCAGCCGCCCTCTCTTGCTCCTCCGCAGATTCTGTCGCAACATGGCCGGCACGAGAGAGAGGAGGTGGTCCAACTGCATGAACGGCAGGAGACCCTCGAGGTGACTGGCTGCTGAGCCGTCCCTCCGGGCGGGGCCTGAGAACTCCGTCCGTCCGCCGGGAGACCGGCAGAATCCAACCAGTTCACCGAGCTCACGTGCTCCGGTTGGTCTACCGGACGAACGCCTCGTAGCAGGCCGAAGTGCTCGTGAGCGGTGCGTACCGGATGGGCCGGGCCAGATCGGGCCCGGCCCATCCGCGTGTTCGAGCCGGGCCCTGTGGCTCGGCCGATCCGTTGTGAGCGATGTCCGTTCACGAGCCGCTACGACAGGATCGACCCGGTTGTCGGTGCCCCTCGCTACCGTGACTCCATGCCGGAGTCGTTCGAGGCCTTGGGGAGCCGGAACGCGTGCGGGGAGCGGATGGAGAACGAGGTGGAGTACCTCGACTTCATCGATGCGTGAGGTGATCGTGGGCAAGCCGAAGAGCACGACAAACGACCGGTCGAGAAGCGGGGCGGCTATGCCGCCGGCAAGAAGCTCGTGACCGAGCTGAAGCCACCTCCGGCCGGTCCGGCACCCGGCGCCAAGCCGTCGAGCGAAAGCACGTCGAAGAAGTAAGGCTACGGAGGATCGTCGAGCGGGTAGATCGCCGCGCCTCCGGTGGCGTCGTCCTCGCTGCTGAGCCAGGCTCCGATCGTCCCTCCGCCGTCCAAGACGAGGACGTGCAGCCTCATGCCCGGCGCGCCGCCGTCGACGGGTGTCGTGTGCAGCTCGGCCGGCGCTCCGAATTGCTCCGTGAAGTCGAGACCGATCCTTTGCGACGCCGCGAGGTACACCTCCCACGGCATGCCCTCCTCGGCGAGCTCGCCGACCTCCATCTGCTGCGTGGTGGTGGCGCCGGCGGGTTGGATCTCGTAGCGGTCGAGCAGGCGTTGGCTGACCGCGTCGGGTCGAGGGCCGTCCTCCCCGCATGCAGCGAACGCAACGACGGCCATCAGCACCAGCATGAGAGGGATCCGGAGTCGAACCATGCAGGCCGGACGATGAGGGCGTGCCATCGCTCCGTCAAGGTCGGCGTCGGACGTGACGCGTTTCACTGCGGAGATCCGGTCGGTGCGTCAGCCGGGCAGGGCAGGGGAGGGAGTAGCGTTGTGGTCACATAGAGACTTATAGTGACCACATGGAGAGCGTGGGCGTGCGGGATCTCAAGGCGTCGCTGAGCAGGTACCTGCGCCGGGTCAAGGGCGGCGAGACGATCGTCGTGACCGAGCGCGGTGTTCCGATCGCGCAGATCGTGCCTTCGGGGATCCCGGAGCACATCGGGAAGCTGATGGCCGAGGGGCGCATCACGTGGTCCGGGGAGTCGTTCGTGCCGCCGAAACGGGTCGTGAAACTGAAGCCTGGACCACCGCTTTCCGACTACATCGCCGAGGACCGGCGCTGACGCTCTACCTCGACTCGAGCGCGCTCGTGAAGCTCTTCGTCCTGGAAGAGGCGAGCGATGAGATCGAGACCGAGATCGCGGGTCGCCGGCTCCTCGCTGCCTCTCGCCTCTCGTACGTCGAGTCGGGAGCTGCCATCGGTCGTGCGGGTCGTGAGGGTCGCGGGACCGCGAGGCAGACCGTCGAACTCCTCGCGGAGCTCGAGGACGCGTGGCGAAGGATCGTGGTCGTGGAGCTCGATGAACGCGTGGCGGGATCGGCCGTGGGGATCTCGAACGACCAGGGCCTGCGCGCCTCCGACGCGATCCACCTCGCCTCCGCGCTCACGTTGGCCGAGGACGCGACGAGCGTCGTGACCTTCGCCTGCTTCGACCGGCGGCTGTGGGAGGCGGCGGGTGAGCTCGGCTTGGAACGGGTTCCGCCCTCGTCGCCGTGAACCCTGGCGAGGATCAGCGGCCCGGGCTGCGGTCCTCGAGCTCCCACGCATGGTCGAGGACGTGCCACGCCGAGCGCCGAACGAAGTAGCGAGGGCTCCATCGCTTCCCGCCGCGGGGACTCGGCGGCACGCCGTCGCGGACTGCGACCTCGAGCGCATCGAGCACCGCTTGGCGGAGACGGGTCGCGCGCTCGCCCGGGTCGCCCTTCGGCGCCTTCGCGCCGAGCATGCCGAGGTAGCTCTCGTCGGCGCCGAGGACGTGGTCGATGACCTTGTCGAGATCGCGGCCGCCGCCCCGAGGTCCCTTCGCGAGCTCCTTGCCCTTGGCCTTCACCGCCGCACGGTCGAACGCGCGCCAGCACGCGCGGAGCAGCGTCGTGAAGCGCGCGAGGTCCCGGTCGGTGACCGGCTGCGCATCGGCCGACGGCGGGACGTCCGGCGCGCCGAAATCGGTCGTGGCGTTGCCCGTCAAGCGCTCGACGACCCTGAAGGCGGACGGATCCGCGGGTGCCTCGAAGCCGAGCTGTGAGCTGCGAAGGACGAGCGCGAAGCGAGGCGCGTACGCGAAGAGCATCTCGACCGCCGCGTCCTCGTCGCGACCGCTCCGGCACCACCCCGGCCAGTCCATCGCACCGGCGAACACACGCTTGTTCCCGACCTCGAGATAGATAGGGAGCATCGTGTCTCGCGGAGCCATGGTCCGCATCGAACCACGCTGGTGGGATCAGCGCTTGCGTGACTCCCGGCGTCTACTGCCAGTCGATCGTGACGACCTCGACCGGCTCGGAGATGCCGCGGATCGCGAC
>JBBDWS010000091.1:0-22705 GCA_040902755.1 Actinomycetota bacterium | reverse complement strand
GGCCGGTGGGGGAGCGTGATCGGCCTTCCGTTCGCGCTCGAGGCGTTCGCGTTCTTCCTCGAGGCGATCTTCCTCGGCATCTACCTCTACGGCTGGGACCGGCTCTCACCGTGGATGCACTGGTGGTCGGGCGTCCCCGTGGCGATCGCGGGAGCCGCGAGCGCGTGGTTCGTCGTGACGGCGAACGCGTGGATGCACACGCCTGCCGGCTTCGTGCTGGAGGGTGACCGGCTGGTCGAGGTCGATCCGATCGGCGCCATGCTGAACCCCTCCACGCCGGTGATGACGACGCACATGCTGATCGCCGCGTACATGGCGACGGGCCTGTCGGTGGCGTCGATCTACGCGTTCTCGATGCTCCGCGGCCGCCGCGACACGTACCGGTGGCGCGGGCTCGCGGTCGGTGTGGTGCTCGGGCTCGTGCTCGCCCCGATCCAGGTCGTCGTCGGCGACCTGGCTGCCCGCCACGTCGCCGAGTACCAGCCGGTGAAGCTCGCGGCGCTCGAAGGGCAGTGGGAGACGCAGGCGAGGGCGCCGCTGCGGATCGGCGGCATCCCGATCCCGAGTCGCGAGGAGACGGTGTTCGCGATCGAGATCCCGGGCGGGCTCTCCTGGCTCGCGTACGGAGATCCGAACGCGGTCGTCGAAGGCTTGAAGGAGGTCCCGCCGGCCGACCGTCCGAACACCGTCCTCGTGCATCTCGCGTTCCAGGTCATGGTGGCGATCGGCTTCGGCCTGCTCGCGCTCGGGGCGTGGGCGGGGATCGTGCGGTGGCGGCGGAAGCGTCTGCCGGACGGGCGATGGTTCCTGCGGGCCGTCCTGCTCGCCGGGCCTGCGGCGTTCGTCGCGATCGAGGCCGGGTGGATCGTGACCGAGGTGGGACGCCAGCCCTGGATCGTTCAGGACGTGATGCGGACGGCGGACGCGGTCACGACGCGTCCCGGCATCGTGTGGCATCTGGTCGGGACGATCGTCGTATACGTGCTCCTCGGCGTCGCGTGCGCGTGGCTGTTGCTGCGTCTGGCTCGCAAACCGCAAGGGACGGTCGAGCCGTGACCGCCGAGATCTACGTGCTGGGCGTCCTGTGGCTGGGCCTCACGCTCTACCTGCTCCTGGGCGGAGCCGACTTCGGTGGAGGTGTGTGGGATCTGCTGGCGGCCGGTCCCCGGAGAGGACGCCAGCGCGCGCTCATCTCCGAGGCGATCGCCCCCGTGTGGGAGGCGAACCACGTCTGGCTGATCTTCGTCCTCACCGGGCTGTTGGCTGCGTTCCCGAGCGTGTTCGCGGACCTGTCGGTCGCGCTGTACCTGCCGTTCAGCCTCGTCCTGGTCGGGATCGTGTTCCGGGGTGCCGCCTTCGCGTTCCGGGCGCACGGCGACCCGGAGTCGGGATGGGAACGAACGTGGACGCCGATCTTCGGGATCGCCTCGCTCGTGTCGCCGTTCCTGCTCGGTGCCTCTGCCGCCTCGATCGCGAGCGGCCGGATCCGCGTTCGAGACGGAGCGGTCGAGGCGGGGCTCGTCTCGGCGTGGACCTCGCCGCTCTCGTTGTTCGCCGGCCTGTTCGCCGTCGCGATCTGCGCGTACCTCGCGGCGACGTACCTGATCGTCGAGGCGCAGGTTCGCGGCGACCCGGAGCTCGCGCGCGACTTCCGCACCCGGGCGATCGGATCGGGCGTCGTCGCCGGGATCCTCGCCGCGATCGGACTGTTCGTCGTCCGCGATCAGGCGCCGATCCTGTGGCAGGGCATGACCGAGCGCGGCATCCCGTTCGTCGCCCTCTCGGCCATGGGTGGGCTTGGCTCGATCGTCGCCATCGCGGCCGGTGCCGGCCGGGTGGCCCGGGTCGCCGCCGCGGCCGCCACCGGGGCCGTCCTGTGGGCCTGGGGGGCCGCCCAATGGCCCTATCTGGTGGTCCCGGACGTGACCGCGGAGGCCGCAGCCGCGCCCGAGGCGACCGTTCGGGTGGTCGCGATCGGCTTCACGGTGGGCGGAGCCCTCCTCGCGCCCTCCCTGTTTCTCCTGTTCCACGTGTTCAAGACTTCGGAGCGGGCGGCCGAAACTCGATAGATGGGTCGGTATCCGGCTGTTCCTCCGGCGATCGTCGGGCCGGTCATCCTTTGGGCGTCCCCATGAGCGAGCGCCGCCGACGCCTCGTGGGGAGGAGGAGCCGCTACGTGCTCTTGGGCGTGGGCGTGCTCCTGTCCGGCCTTCTCGCGATGTCGTTCATGCTGTCCGGGACCGGGATCGAAGACGCCGAGGCGACGGCCGAAACGAGAGCGGAGCAGTTCGCCGAGGCTTTCCTGTTCACCGAGCTGACCCCCGAGCTGCTGGCCCGGGACATCATGGGCACGCCGTACCGGGACCTCCTGATCTCGGTTCAGGCCGGGATCTTGTCGGATCATCGCGTCGTCCGCCTCCGGATCTGGAAGGCGGGAGGAGACCTCATCTTCTCCACCGCGCAACGCGACAACGTCGACGAGTTCTTCGCGCGCGAGAACGCGGAGCTCGCGCGCGCGTCCCAAGGTGAGATCGTGAGCACCGCGACCGGGCAGCGGGTCCCTGCGGTGGACGGGCTCGAGGGGTCGGACGAGAAGCTGTATCAGACGTACGTCCCGCTGGAGCTGGAAGGGGCGGTTGCTCCATATGCCGTCGTGCAGATCGACCAGAGGTACGCCTCGATCGAGGACGCGGCGAACCGGATCTGGCGGCTCGTCCAGATGTTCCTGATCCTGGCCCTCGTCGGGTACGCGGGAGTTGCGGTGATCTCGCTGCGGCAGTCCCCCGGAGCCGAGCCGGCGACGGCCGACCAGCCTCAGCAGCAGCGGCGTTCGCGGGAGGAGCGCAAGCGGCGCGACGAGGAAGCGCGTGCGCTCTCGGCGGAGCATGCGGAGCGGCAGGCGGGGATGGGGCAGCGCATCGCGCAGGCCGGACCCCGGATCCGCGACATGGCTCCCGAGAAGGCTCGCGAGATGGGGCCGGAGAAGGTTCCCCAGGGTGTCCGAAAGCGTCTGGAGGAGACCGAGCTGCAGCTCCGCGCGGAGCAGGCCGAGAGGGAACAGTTCGCCGGCGAGGTCCAGCGCTTGCGCGCAGCGCTCGCCGAGAAGGAGGCCGAGCTCGCGCTGGAGCGTGAAGGCTCCGCCTCCAACTCCGGGGACGCGAAACGTATCGCGGAGCTCGAGGCGGCGCTGAAGGACGCGGAGCGCCGGGCGACCGAGGTCCCCGCCGCCGCGAAACGGGAGAAGGCGGCGAAGGCCGACCCCGAGCTCCGCAAGGCGCAGCTCGTGATCGAGGATCTGAAGTTGCGGCTCGCCGAGGCGGAGCGATCGACCGAGGGACTCGGCGCCGCCCGGGCTGCCAAGGACGAATCCAAGAAGGAGCTCGCGCAGGCCAAGGCGACCGTCGAGGCGGCGAAGGAGGAAGCCGAGGAGGCCAAGGGGATCGCCGGGCGGGCGAACGCGGCGGCCGAGGAAGCCAAGGCCGTGGCCGCGGAGGCGAGGGCCGAGGCTCGACGGGCGAAGGAGGAAGCCGCCGCCCTGGCCGCCGAGGCCGAGGAGGGCAAGGCCGAGCTCGCGCGCGCCGTGTTCGAGGCCGAGAGGCTGCAGAACGAGCTCGAGCGCCGGGGTGTCGACGTCGAGCGCCTCCGTGACGAGTTGAAAGGTGCCGTGGCCCAGGTGTCCCGGGCGACCTCGGAACGAGAGGCCGCAGCCACCCAGGCGGCGGGTGAGGCCCGCGAGGCGGACGCGGTGAAGGCGTCGGCGAAGCGCGGCGCCCCGGATCTGGCCTCGCTCCTGAAGCGGGTCGAGGAGATGGAATCGCAGCGTCGTTCGGACGTGAGCGAGCTCTCGGTGGCACAGCAGTCGCTCGCCAACACGCAGTTCGAGCTCATGGAGGCGACGCGAAAGCTGAAGTCGGCCGAGGAGCGCCTCGCGGGCGAGGGCGACGACGAGCCCGCCGAGAAGCGTCCCGCCCGGCGTCCGAGAACCGAACGCGGTCTCCTTCGCCATCCGGAGCCGTACCCAGAGGCGGAGCCGGCCCGCGATCTCGAGCCGGCCGAGGAGGAGATGGCGGTGTTCCACCCCGCCGAGCCCGACATCGAGACACCATCGGACCTTCCGCCCCAGGAGTCGGAGGAGGAGCTCGCCGGCCTCTCGCTACGCGAACGGCTCGCTCGCGCCGCCGCCGCGCGGCACCGCACGGGCCCGAGCTCCTAGCGCGCTTCCTGCGTCCGCGCCATCGCGAACCGAAGCACGTCGACCGCGTACGCATCGAGCAGCGAGCGCTCGACGGTCCGGGCATCGAGGACCAGGGGAACCGGATAGCCGTACCGTTCGCACAGCTCGAGATGCGGGGTGCACAGCGGGACCATCCGACCGCTTCGATGCCGGACGACGACCTCACAGGCGATCGAACGGCCCACCCCGCTCTGCCAGAAGCACAGCTGGCAGATGAGACTGAGTCGCTGCGGGTAGCCGTACTCCGCGCGAAGACCGTGCTCGTGCTCGGCGATCCGTCCCCACAGGGCGATCGTGCCGAGCACCGCGGGATCTCGGGTTCGCCGAAGCAGATCCGTCTCCGCCGTCGCATGGATCCCGCAGGTGCAATCCAGGGCCGGGGCCCGGTGATGGCGACGTTTCGCGCACTCGGCGCGCAAGGGCTCGCGCACCGGCCACGGACGCCCGGCGTCGGCGATCGGCAGGAGACGCACGTCGGACGCGTCTCTGGTTCCGGCCAACGTCCACGTTCGGAAGCCGTGGACCGGTTCGGTGAGACGGGTGCGGGCGTCGGCCCGAACCTTCAGCATGCGTCAGGGCGCCGGTTCGGCGGGCGCGCGTTCGGGCTCGGGGGCGAGCTCGGGCTCGGAGATCTCCTCGGGCACGGGCAGGGAGGTCGGTTCGACCTCGATCACGCGTCTCAGCGGTCCGATGTCCACCGCGTGCCTCCTCCTCGTAGCCCTCGCCGCCGTGATGTCCTTACCGAGGCTACCCCTCGGCCCGCTCGCGCACCAGGGGCCCTGCCGCCTCAGCGTCGAACCAGCCGGTAGATACCGTCGAAGTCGCTGAAGTAGATCTTCCCGTGTGGGCCGACCTCGAACGACAGCGTTGCGTCCGGATGGTCGTACACGACTCCCCGCCAGGTCACGTCGTTGCGCGGTGCGTTCAGGATCATCCGTGTGACCTGTCCGTTGTTCACCGCTCCGTGGAACGCCGCGCCGTTGCTCCGGCTGCCGAGACCGCATGCGTCGCAGAACACGATGCCGGTGATCCCGATCGTGCCCTCGTAGAAGGACTTCGGCAAGATCGGATCCGGTCCGTCGCCGTTGGTGTTGCCCGGCGACGTCCCGTCGCAGGTCTGCGACGGCCCCCAGCCGTAGTTGCCGGCCTCGACGATCAGGTTCACCTCGTCGTTGCAACCGGGACCGTTGTCCGTATCCCACAACCCGCCCGTCTCCGGGTCGAACCCGAGTCCGAACCCGTTCCGGATCCCGAAGGCCCAGATCCGGTTGCCGAACGGGTTCGACGCCGGCGGGTCGCCGTTCGGCGCGATCCGCAGGATCTTGCCGCGGTCGTTGTCCGAGAGGTCCTGCGCGTGGGACGGGTCGTGCCCCTCGCCGACGATCGCGTAGAGCATCCCGTCGGGCCCGAACACGATCCGCCCACCGTTGTGGTACGGGCTCGAGCTCGCGGGGCTCGTGAAGATCACGCGTCGCCGAACCCCCGAGCCGTTCCGGTCCTCGTACCGCAGGATCTGGTTGCGCAGGCTCCCGCTCGCGGTGCGGGTGACATAGACGTAGACGAATGGCTTGTCCGGGTAGCGTGGGTGCAGCGCGATGCCGAGCATCCCGCGCTCGCCGTCGGAGTTCACCCCGTTCACCGTGGCGAACAGGCGGTCGTTCTCGGTGTCCAGGTCGACGACGCGGATCTGACCTGTCGCCTTCTCGACATACCAGATCTGCTTGCCCGGCCCGAACGTGAAGCCGACCGGCTGCTCCAGGCCGCCGACGACCTCTTTCGCTTCGATGTCGGGAAACGCCGGGGACGCGGTGATCGCGAGCACCGCAAGGAAGGTCACTGCGAAGGTCATCCGTCGGCTCCTCTAGTATCGACAGCCCGATGACGACCTCGATCTTCGGGAGCGTCGTCCACCGGGTCGAGGACCCCCGGTTCCTCACCGGTGGCGCTCGCTACGTGGAGGCCCTCCGTTCAGAGGGGGCGCTGCGGGCCTCGTTCGTTCGGTCCATCATCGCGCACGGGATGCTCTCCGGCATCGAGGCCTCGGAGGCATCGGGCATGCCGGGCGTGGTCGCGGTGCTTACCGCCGCCGACCTGGGGCTGAAGCCGAGGCCTCCGGCCGGGAACGTCGAGGGACCGTTCGAGCGACCGATCCCCGCCTCGAGCATGGTGCGGTACGTCGGCGAGCCGGTCGCGATCGTGATCGCCGAGTCGTCGGCGCAAGCCGCGGACGCCGCGGAATCCGTGATCCTCGACATCGATCCGCTCGATCCGGTGATCGGCGTCGATGCCGCGCTCGCGGACGGCGCTCCGTACCTGTTCCCCGGCGCCGGCACGAACGTCGCGCACCGGTTCGAGGAGTCCTGGGACGACGACGTGCTGGAGGGCGCCGATGTGGTCGTTCGCGCGCGGATCGTCCATCAACGCCTCGCGCCCTCACCGATGGAGACGAACGCGATCCTCGTCGAGCCCAAGGCCGACGGTCTCGTCGCATGGGTCTCGACGCAGATCCCGTTCGACGTACGGAACGATCTCGCCGAGTGGCTCGGGCTGGAGCGTTCGGCCGTTCGTGTGGTCGCGCCGGACGTGGGCGGCGGGTTCGGTGCGAAGCTCCACGTCTATCCTGAGTACCTCATCTGCGCGGCCGCCGCCTTGCGACTCGGCCGGCCCGTCGCCTGGCAGGAGAGCCGCAGCGAGAGCCTCGTCGGGCTGAATCACGGGCGCGCGCAGATCCACGACGTCGAGCTCGGGGCGGCGCGAGACGGCACGTTGGTCGGTCTTCGCGTCGACATCCTGGCGGACATGGGTGCCTATCCTGCCGCCGCGTACCTGCCCGCGACGACGAAGACGATGCTCCCGGGCGTCTATCGGCTTCCCCGCGTCGCCGCGCGAGGTCGGGCGGTCGTCACGAACACGGTGCCGGTCGGCGAATATCGAGGGGCCGGACGTCCCGAGGCCGCCGCGTCGATCGAACGCGCGATGGACCTCCTCGCACGCGAGCTCGAGATCGATCCGGTCGAGCTGCGCCGCCGGAACCTGATCCCCGCCGAGGCGTTCCCGTTCACGACAGCCGTCGGCTCGCGCTACGACGTCGGCGACTACGCGCGCGCCCTTGACGAAGCCCTTCGCCTCGCCGATCACGACGGCTTGCGCCGTCAACAGTCCGAACGCCGGGAGCGCGGCGACCCCCGTCAGCTCGGCCTCGGGGTCGCCGTGTACGTCGAGGTGACCGGGTTCTCCCGCAAGGAGTACGCGTCGGTCGACATCGGCTCGGACGGGCAGGCGCTCGTGCGCGCGGGCACGTCCTCGCAGGGGCAGGGGCACGAGACCGCATACGCGCAGGTGGCATCCGGGGTCCTCGGGATCCCGATCGAGCGCATCCGCGTCGTGCAGTCGGACACGGAAGCGGTCCCGCGCGGCGAAGGCACGTACGGGTCCCGCTCGCTGCAGATCGCGGGGACGTCGGTGTACGTGTCGGCGGGCGAGGTGCTCGAGAAGGCTCGTCGGATCGCGGCGCACGCGCTCGAAGCGGCGGTCGAGGACGTCGCCGCCGCCGACGGCCGGGTGGGCGTGGCCGGCGCGCCGGACCGCTCGATGTCGTGGTCCGAGCTGTCCGAGGTCGCGTCCGATGCGAGAGGGCTGCCCGACGGGATGGAGCCGGGGCTGTTCGCCGAGTCGCGGCCGCTGCAGAAGGACTACACGTATCCGTTCGGCGCCCACGTCGCCCTCGTCGAGGTCGACCTGGAAACGGGTGATGTCCGGCTGGTGCGTCACATCGCCGTGGACGACTGCGGGCGGATCCTGAATCCGCTCCTCGTGGAGGGCCAGGTGCACGGCGGCCTGGCACAGGGGATCGCGCAGGCGCTGTTCGAAGAGGTCGTCTACGACGAGCTCGGAACGCCGCTGACGTCCAACTTCACCACGTACGCGATGCCGGCCGCCTCCGATCTCCCGTCGTTCGAGCGCGGCGTGATCGAGACGCCCACGCCGCTGAACCCCCTCGGCGCCAAGGGCATCGGCGAGTCCGCGACGATCGGCTCGACGCCGGCCGTCGTGAACGCCGCCGTGGATGCACTCTCGCATCTGGGCGTCCGGCATCTGAACCCGCCGCTGTCGCCCGAACGCGTCTGGCGCGCCATCCGGGACGCTCGATCCAAGCCCCCGCCGTCTGCCTGACCGGTCGTTCATCCTCGTCGCCCTATCATCGGACCGTGCCTCGTCGCCTCCTCCTCGGTGCCTTCGCCCTCGCGGTCCTCGGGTCGGCATGTGGTGTCGGCGACGTGGAAGGGGTCTTGGACCCGAGCGGTTCCCCCACCACGTCGCCGAGCCCGACGGTGGAGCCGAGCCTGAGTCCGTCGGACGGCGCGAACCCGGCGATCGTCGTCCGGATGCCCGTCGCCGGCGACGAGATCGTGAGCCCAGTCACCGTCGCGGGAACGGCCGACGTCTTCGAAGCCACCGTCAGCATCCGGATCCTCGATGCGAACGGTCAGGAGCTCGCGGCGACGTTCGCGACCGCGACCTGTGGGACCGGGTGCCGGGGGAAGTACTCCGCGGAGGTCTTCTTCTTCACGGAGGAACGCCAGGAGGGCACGATCGACGTGTTCGAGTCCAGCGCGGCCGACGGGTCGGTGCTGAACCTCGTGCAGGTGCCCGTCGTGCTCGTGCCGGGCATCTGAGGCGCCTGCTAGGCTCGCGCCTCGATGGCGGCCGAAGCCGACACCCCCGTATGGGAACAGCGCTTCCGCGCGCCGACACGAACGTTCCCGCATTGGTCTCGGCACGCGCCCGAGAGCCTCGTCCACGTCTCGGATGAAGAGGGGTCGTACCAGGCCTACGCATGGGACCGGACGACCGGCGAGCGGCGGCGGCTCTCGGATGAGGCTGTCGGGGTCGAGTTCGCGACGGTCTCCGCGGACGGGCGCGAGGCGATCTGGTTCTCCGACCCCACCGGCGACGAGTCGGGGCGGTGGATGGCGATGCCCGTCCAGGGCGGCGCGGCGCGCGACCTGCTGCCCGGGGCGCCGATCGGATGGCCGGACGGCCTCGTGGTCGGTCGGCGCGTCATCGTCGGGGTGATCGCCGATCGCGACGGCTTCGCGGTTTACCTCTCGCGGGACGGCGGACCCGCCAAGGAGATCCATCGCGACGTCGAAAGCATCTCGATCGAGTCGACGGACTTCCACCTGGAGGGATTCGGCGTCGCGGGGCTCTCCGCCGATGAGGGCCTCGTGTGCCTCGAGGTCGCGCAGGACGGCGACAACATCCACCGCGCCCTGCGGGTGCTCGACCTGGAGACGGGTTCGGTCGTCGGCGAGCTGGCGGACGGGGCGGGCTACGCGCTCGGGGCGTTCGCGTGGTCCCCGGTCGAGGGCGACCGGCGGATCCTTGCCGGCAACGAGCGGAACGACATGTTGCGCCCGACCCTTTGGGATCCGGTCTCGGGCGAGCGCCGGGACCTACAGATCGATCTGCCCGGTGAGGTCATCCCGGTCGACTGGTGGCCGGATGCGAGCGCCCTCCTGCTCGTCCACCTGTTCCGCGGCCGCGACCGTCTGTACCGGTACGAGGTGACGACCGGGACACTCACGGAGATCCGGCATCCCACCGGCGAGATCCACGGCGCGCGCGTTCGCCCGGACGGCGAGGTGTGGCTCCGCGTCTCCAGCGGCGAGCGCGCCTCGCGATTGCTGAACGGAGCGGGGGAGGAGCTCCTCCCCGACCCGCCGGGGGGGATCCGCACGGCGCGTCCCTACCGGGAATGGCTGTTCCGCAACTCCGCCGGAGACGTGGTGCACGGCTGGCTCGTGATGCCGGACGGCGAGGGTCCGTTCCCGACCTACCTGAAAGTGCACGGCGGACCCAACTGGCTGTACCTCGACACCTGGTGGCCGGACGTGCAGTCGCTCGTGGACGAGGGGTACGCGGTCGCGATGGTGAACTACCGAGGCTCCACCGGGTACGGCCGGACCTTCCGAGACCACATCATCGGCAACATCGGTTTCCCGGAGGTGGCCGACACCGTCGACGGGGCCGACGACCTGATCGCGCGGGGGATCGCCGACCCGGCGCGCGTGGTGATCGGAGGACGGTCGTGGGGCGGCTACATCGCGCTGCTCGCGCTCGGCACCCACCCCGACCGATGGATCGCGGGGGTCGCAGGAGTTCCGGTCGGCGACTACATGGAGTCCTACGACGACTCCGCGCCGTCACTGCAGGCGTACGACCGCTCGCTCCTCGGTGGGGTCGTGCACGATCTCCCCGAGTTCGTCGCCGAGCGTTCCCCGATCACCTACGTGGATCGCGTGAAGGCGCCCGTGCTCGTCCTCGTCGGCGAGAACGACAGCCGGTGTGTCCCGGGTCAGGTGTACCGGTACGTCGACGCCCTTCGCGCCGCCGGCGGTGACGTGGACCTGTACTCGTACGGCGAGGGCCACGGCTCGATGATCGTCGACGAGGAGACGCGCGAGTGGCGCACCGTCCTCGAGTTCCTGAAGCGCCACGTCCCGCTCGGGTAGCCGCTTCGCCTACCAGCGGCCGCGCAAGCGCTCGGCCTCGGCCACCCGGTCGACGGCGATCTCGTATGCGGCCTCGCGGTGGGTGATGCCCTTCTCGTTCGCCCGAGCGAGGACGCCGTCGGTCGCGGCGTTCATCACCTCGGACAGGCGTTGGTTCACGCGGTCCTCGGCCCATGCCTCGCCCTGGAGGTTCTGGACCCACTCGAGGTACGACACGACGACGCCCCCGGCGCTGGCGAGGATGTCGGGGATGACCGTCACGCCCCGGTCCTTCAGCAGCCCGTCCGCCGCCGGAGTGGTCGGGTAGTTCGCGACCTCCAAGACGAGGTTCCCCTTCACGATGTCGGCGTTGTCCTGCCGGATGTGCTCCTCCATCGCGGCCGGTACGAGCACCTCGCACTTCACGCCGATCAGGTCCTCGCCCGCCATCTCGTCCGCGTGCTTGAAGCCGGCGACGCTGCCGGTCGCCTGCTTGTGGGCGAGGACGGCGCGCGGGTCGAGCCCTTCGGGGTTGTGGATGGCGCCCCGGGAGTCGGAGACCGCCACGATGCGGTAGCCGAGCTGGGTCGCCAGGATGGCGAACCACGACGCGGCGTTCCCGTAGCCTTCGACGGCGATCGCGATCTTGTCCCGGGTCCAGCCTCGGTGGTGGGCGATCCGGTCCAGGCAGATCAGACCGCCGCGGCCCGTCGCCTGCTCGCGGCCGAGCGACCCTCCGAGGGCGATCGGCTTTCCCGTCAGGACGGCGACCGCGTCGCCCGCGCCGGTCACGCGCTGGTACTCGTCGACCATCCACGCCATCTCGCGCGGGCCGGTGTTCACGTCGGGCGCCGGGATGTCGACCCTCGGGCCGATCACCGGCGCGATCTCACGGATGAACGAGCGCGACAGACGCTCGAGCTCTCCCTCCGAGAGCCCTTTCGGGTCCACCTGGACCCCGCCCTTGCCCCCGCCGTAGGGGATCGCGAGCAGCGAGCACTTCCACGTCATCAGGGCGGCGAAAGCGCGGAACTCGTCGAGCGAGGCCGTCTCGTGATAGCGGAGGCCCCCCTTGAACGGTCCGCGGGCGTTGTTGTGCTGGATCCGCCACCCCCGGAACGCGAGCGTCTGCCCGTCGTCCATCGGGACACGCACCTGCACCTCGGTCTGCCGCTGGTGCGTGGCGAGCAGGGTGCGGATCGAATCGTCGAGGCCGAGTCGCTCGGCCGATGCCTGGAAGAACCCGTGGACGGCCTCGTAAGCCTCCATCGCCACCCTCCTCGAGTCTGGCCGGGCGATTGTGTCACCGTTCGAGGCGCATCGCAGGGAGCAGAACGGGGTCGGCGGAGGGCCGTGCGTAGACTCGGGGCCATGAGCCTGTGGATCGTCCTGTCGGCGCTCGCGATCGGGCTCGCGATCGCGTGGCTCGGCCTCACCGCGCTGCGGGCGGCATCGGGCGTGGGAGCTCCGGCCGGACGTGGCGACCCGGAGGACGTCGACGACCTCGACGTGTTCCTGGTCTGTGGCGAATGCGGCACCGAGTTCCGCGTGACCCGCCTCGGCGAGCTGCAGATCCCACGGCATTGCGGCGAAGCCATGCAGGTCGTCCGGCGGCCGGCCGCGACCTGAGGGGACTGGCCGAAGCCGAAGTTCTCCACAGGAGATCGACCGGAAACGGGCCTGTTGTGCACAGGTTGTCCCCAGCGGACCGGGCCAGAGGGTCGGGTGGGTCAGCGCCAGCGGGTCGCCGCGGCGAAGCCCGCGGCGATGACCCCGCGCCCGACCCAGAGCCAGTGCTGCTGCGTCCCGCCGGGGATGAAGTTCATGTAGTTCAAGACGATGAGTGCGACCCCGAACAGGATGAGACCGAGGACCAGGAAGCCGTACCACCGAGGGCTCGGTTTCGGGCGTCTCTTGGTCGGCGGCGGCGCGTAGGGCCGCGAGCGCTTCTGACGCTGTCGGGACTTCGGCATCGACCGGAGATGTTACCCGGGAGGCACGAGCATCAGCGTTCGAACCGCCGCCGCCTCGACCGCCTTCCGCGTCACGGGTGCCTGCCGTAGGGCCCCCCCGATCCACAGCGGCGCCTGGTCGTTCCAGTGCGGCGACGCGGGGTTGCCCGACTGACCCGTGGGGAGCACAGCCATCGAGCGATCCACGTCCGCCAGGTCGGCGACGACCCGCCAGGAGGGGACCACGGCGGGCTCGAAGCCGTGCCGGGCGTCGAAGCCGGCTTGCAAGATCGTCTGCTCGTCGCCACCCAGCTCGTGCTCGGCGGCGACGAGCACCGGGGTAAGTGCCGGCATCCGAGCGAGCACGTGCGCGAACCGAACCCGATGGAGCGCACCCCATCGCCATCCCGAGCGGTCGGACCCGAGCCGCTCGTCCAACATGTCGAGCGCGGCGGCGAGGGTCCGATGAAGTACCCCGTCCCAGTCATCCCCGTCCCCGGCCCAGTCCGGCACTCCGGACGCGAGCAGCTCCGGCAGCGCCGCGCACACGAACGGCTCGCGCCACGCGTGGTACCGCTCGTAGGTCGTCGGATCGTCGTCCGCTCGAAGCAGCCATCGGGCGATCGACCAGACCCACGCGTTGTAGATGGCGGCCGAGGTCGAGGCGGCACGTTGGTCGCCGTCCCAGGATCGCAGGAGGTCGAGCGCCCACTGCTCATCCTCGTTCCCCGGATCCAGCGCGGTGAGCCGGGGAAGGAGCGCCCGCGCGGGGAGCGAGACCGTGTCCATCTGGATCCGCGCCGTCTGCTCGGCGGTGAGCTCGTGCTGTGGCTCGAGCAGGTCCGCGATCCGCCGAGCGCGGTACGGGGTGTGGAAATCGCGACCGATCAGGTGCGGATAGTGGTCGTCGTGGGTCCGGTTGTTCGCCGTGGCCAGATAGCCGCGCTCGGGGTCCTTGGACCACGGGAGGCGGTCGAAGGGCACGAAACCGTCCCATTCGTGATCGGTGGTCCACCCCGGCACGGGAACCGTTCCGTCTCCCGACCGCCGGATCGGATACAGACCGGTGAGCTGGTACCCGATCGCGCCGTCGACATCGGCGTAGACGACGTTCTGACCCGGACAGGCGATCCCGCGGAGCGTCTCGCGGAACGACTCGAATCCGTCGGCGTTCGCGAGCTCCACGAGCATCGAGGGCTCGAGGAGCCCGTCGCTCGCCGTCCATCGGAGCGCGTAGGCGCGATCGACGGGCACGAAATCCACGTCGACGATGCCGACGGGCGCGAGGTCCAGCAGCGGGCCGTGGCGCGTCTCGCGGATCTCGACCTCGACCGGTGCCCCTCCTCGCACGCGGATCTGCTCCCGGTGCACGACGAGCGGTTCCCACGCGTCGTCGAACTCGGCCGCGGTGCCGTCGTCGTTCAGGCGCTCCTCGTAGAGGTCCTGCACGTCGCCGGTGACGTTCGTGATGCCCCACGCGTGATGCGGCGTGATGCCGACGAGGACGCCTGGCGCGAAAGGGAACGCCACGCCGCGCGCCTCGTAACCGGGGGCGCGGAGGTGCAGCTCGAACCAGGCTCCGGGCTGTTGGACGAGGAGATGCGGGTCGTTCGCGAGGAGCGGACGACCGCTCGCCGTTCGCGAACCCGCCACGACCCAGTTGTTCGAACCCGCGCCCCGCGTTCGGGGGATCGCATCGAGCAGCCGGCCCGCGAGCCCGCCGGCCGCGATGTGCGGTGGTTCGGACGGCAGCGGAGGCAACAGGACCGCGACCGCCTCGGACCCGAGACGCTCGGCGAGATGGACGCGCAGGAGCTCGGAGTCCCAGTTGCCCGACAGCCCCCAAGCCGCGTATGCGAACGCCGCCGCCCATCCACCCAGGTCCTCGGGGAGGTCGGGCTCGGTCGCGAGCAGCGCGTACTCGAACGGCGGAGCCGTCATGCCCGCGACCCACGAGCGGACGCCCTCGACGAAGCGGCCGTACATCGCCCGGGAGCCGTCGCTCCACCTTGCCGCCTCCTTCGTGCCGAGCCGGCCGAAGCCGATCGTGCGCGCGAACCGGTCCTGTTGCAGCGTCAGGTCCGAGAAGAGCTCGGAAAGCCGGCCGTCAGCGGCCCGGAGCGCGAGATCGATCTGGAACAGTCGCTCGGACGCCGTGACGAAGCCCTGCGCGAACCACAGGTCCTCGAGCGATGCCGCCGAGATGTAGGGGACGCCCCAGCGATCGCGCAGGACCTCGACCGGGTCCCGCAGCCCCTCGGCCACGAGCGTTCCCTCCAGGGGGGCGAGCGCCCCACGGGCAGCCCCCAGGACCTCGTCGCTCCAGTCGCTCACGGTTCCCCGGAGCCTATCGAGCGACCTGCGCGGGCGGCCTTCGGGTTGAGGGATTGCGTCCCTAGCTGGAATGATGCGGCCCATGACCGATCACCGGCCCTGGTTCCGCAGCTATCCGCCCGATGTCCCGCACACGCTCGAGCCGTACCCGGACATCTCGGTGTTCGGGATGCTCGAGGCGTCCGCGCGGAAGTACCCGCAGACCACCGCTATCGCCTGGTTCGGGAGGAAGCTGAGCTACGCCGACCTGCTCGCGGAGACCGAACGCTGCTCGGCGGCGCTCGCCGCGCTCGGCGTGACCAAGGGCGATCGGGTCGCGCTCATCATGCCGAACTGCCCGCAGTACGTGATCGCCTTCTACGCGACGGCCCGGCTCGGCGCGATCGTGGTCGGCAACAACCCGCTCTACACGAAGCGCGAGATGGAGCACCAGCTGAAGGACTCCGGCTCGAAGGTCGTCATCGTGCTCGACCTCCTGTACTCGGACTTCGCCGAGGTGATCCGCGGGGTCGGTCTGGAGCGCTTGATCGTGGCGCGCTTGAACGACTACATGCCGTTCCCGAAGAAGCAGCTCGCTCCGATCGTGAAGTTCAAGAAGAACCAGCGCGAGCAGGGCAAGCCGTGGCCGCCCGTGCCGAAGGGCGCGCCGGTGGTGTGGTGGGAGGCTTGGATGCGCGGAGCGGGATCGGTCCCCGTCGGGCCGGAGATCGACCCCGTGCAGCACACGGCGGGTTTCGTCTACACAGGCGGGACCACCGGCGTGAGCAAGGGCGCGATGCTCTCGCACCGCAACCTCGTCGCGAACGCGATGCAGGGTGCGACGCACCTGAACATCCAGGAAGGGACCGAGGGCCTCCTCGGGTCGCTCCCGTTCTTCCATTCGTTCGGGATGCTCATCATGAACGTCGCGATCCTTCGGGCCGGCAAGCTCATCCCGGTCCCGAACCCGCGCGACCTCCACCTAGTCATGGAGGAGATCGACAAGGAGAAGCCCACGTTCGTGCCGGGCGTCCCACGCTTCTTCGTAGCCCTGAACGAATCGCCGCTGGTCAAGAAGTTCGACCTGAGCTCGGTCAAGGCGTGCATCTCCGGCGCCGCGCCGTTGCCGACGGCCGTCGCGGAGAAGTTCGCCGAGATCACCCACGGAGCCGTGCTCGTCGAGGGATACGGCCTGACCGAGGCCTCCCCGGTGACGCACGCGAACCCGCTGAAGGGCGAGCGCAGGCCGGGCTCGATCGGGATGCCGGTTCCCGACACGGACTGCAAGATCGTCGACCTGGAGGACGCGGACCGCTTGGTCGGCCAGGGCGAACGTGGAGAGCTGTGCGTCCAGGGTCCTCAGGTCATGCTCGGATACTGGAACCGGCCCGAGGAGACGGCGATCGCGATCCGGAACGGCTGGCTGCACACGGGCGACGTCGCGATGATGGACGAGGACGGGTACTTCCGGATCGTCGACCGGCTGAAGGAGATGATCCTCGTCTCGGGCTTCAACGTGTACCCGAACGAGGTCGAGGACGCGCTCTACCGTCACCCGAAGATCTCGAAGGTCGCGGTGATCGGCGTGCCCGACGACAAGACCGGAGAGGCCGTCAAAGCGTTCGTCGTCCTGAAGCCGGGCGAGAAGGCGACACCGGAGGAGATCGTCGCGTGGGCGCGCGATCCCGCGAACGGACTGGCGGCGTACCGGGCTCCCAAGCACCTCGAGTTCCGCGAGTCACTTCCCGAGACCCTGATCGGCAAGGTGTTGCGCCGCGTGTTGGTGGAGGAAGAGCGCCAGAAGGCAGCGGCCAAGAGCCAGGCGTGAGTCGTCCGCTCCTGGACCTCGGAGACGGCATCGAGGTCCGGTACCTGGAGCCGCGCGATGCCGATGACGTCTTCGCGGTCATCGATTCCAACCGCGACCGGCTCCGCCCGTGGATGCCGTGGGTGGATGGCACAGTGGGCCCCGCGGACACGCGAGCCTTCATCGAGCGGGATCGTGCATCGAACGGCATGGACGCGCTCGGGATATACGTCGATGGGGGTTACATCGGCGGGATCGGGATCCGGCCTGACACGGCGCACGGCGACGCAGAGATCGGGTATTGGATCGGCTCGGCACACGAAGGACGCGGGCTGGTCACCCGCGCGTGTCGCGCGCTGATCGACCTTGCGTTCGGCGAGCTCGGTCTGCACCGCGTCACGATCCGCGCGGCACCGGACAACGCGCGGAGCCGGGCGATCCCCGAGCGGCTCGGTTTCCGGGAGGAGGGCGTGCTGCGCGAGGCAGGAAGGTCGGCGCTCGGGCACCACGATCTGGTCGTCTACGGGCTCCTGGATCGCGAGTGGCGTTCGGGGTGAGCGCGTTCGACGCGGTCCTGTTCGACCTGTTCGGGACGCTCGTGTACGAGTTCCCGCGCTCGGACTGGGATGCGTGGCTCGACACGACCGCGGCCATGCTCGAGGCGGATCCGGGCGCGTTCCAGCGCGCCTGGGCGGCGACGGCGATCGACCGGCAGACCGGGCGTGCGGGCGACATCGACGAGAACTTGAGGACGGTGGCTGCTCGCGCGGGAGCGTGGCCGAGCGACGCACAGGTGGCCGAGGCGCTCGAGGCGCGCGCCGAGCTCTATCGCAAGTGGTTCGTCCCTCGGACCGGGGCGGAGGAGGTCCTTCGCGCGTTGCGCGAACGCCGCGTCCCGACCGCCCTGATCAGCATGTGCGCTCCGGACACGCCGGCGCTGTGGCATGCGTCACCGCTCGCCGGCCTCATCGACGTCGAGATCTTCTCGTGCGAGGTCGGTCTTCGGAAACCGGAACCGGAGATCTACCTGTTGGCCTGCGAGCGCCTCGGCGTCGAACCGGCGCGATGTCTCTACGTGGGCGATGGTGCGTACGCCGAGCTGTCGGGCGCCGCCAGCGTCGGGATGCATGCGCTCTTGATCCGCGATCCGGCGGAGGCCCACGTCGAGGCCCTTCGGCCCGAGGCGGAGGATTGGGAGGGGCCGAGGATCGAGGACCTGCGCGAGGTCAGCGCGCTGCTGACGGGATAGCCGAGCGCAGACGGTCGAGCTCCGCTGCCACAGCCACCACCGCGCCGACCACGAGCGTGGCCGGCGGTCCGATCGACGCGGCGAGTGCCAGCGCCGGCAGGTCGGCCAGGGTGCCCACGACGTGACGTTGGTCCGGCGTCGTCGCCCACTGGACGATCGCGGCGGGCTCGTCGTCGGGACGGCCGGCCTCGATCAACGAACGGCAGGTCTCCTCCAGCCGGCCCGCGGCCATCAGCAGGACCAGCGTGTCCGCCGAGCGCGCGAGGGCCGCGAGGTCGACTTCGTCGCCGTGCGCGGTGCTCGCCGTGACGACGGCGAAGCTGTGCGCCACGCCCCGGTGCGTCACGGGGATCCCGGCGGCGGCCGGAGCCGCGATCGCGGAGCTCACGCCCGGAACGACCTCGAACGCAACGCGGGCGCCAGCGCACGCGAGCGCCTCCTCACCTCCGCGGCCGAATACGAACGGGTCACCGCCCTTGAGCCGGACGACGATCTCTCCCGCCAGCGCGCGCTCGACCAAGAGCGAGTCGATCTGATCCTGCCGCATTGCCGAGCGGCCGGGCTCCTTGCCCGCGTAGATGCGCTCGGCGCCCGGGGCGAGCTCCAGCAGCGCCGGGGACGCGAGCCGGTCGTACACGACGACGTCGGCGAGGCCGAGCACCTCGGCGCCGCGCACCGTGATGAGCTTCGGGTCGCCGGGGCCGGCGCCCACGAGGTAGACGAACCCGCTCACGCGACCTCCTCGTCATGAAGGAGGCGTTCGAGGAGCCGGCGGCGCAGCTCGTCGGACCGGTGGGCGCGCACGAGCGCCCCCGCCTCGTCCAGGTCGAGCGCCCTCCGCCACCGGCGCGCGCGCGTCGCGAGTTCCGTCAACTCGGGCAGGGTCTCGCTCCGAACCCTCGCCACGACGACGAGCACTTCCTCCCACTCCTGCCCGTACCGCGCCTCGATGTCCTCACGAACCTTACGAGCCAGCGCTGGCGAGCGCCCGCCCGTGCCGATCGCCATGACGAGGTCGCCTCGGCGGACGACCGCGGGCGCCGCGAAGTCACAGTTCGGGACGTCGTCCATGACGTTCACGAGCACGCCGAGCTCTCGAGCTGCCCGCGCGATGGCGTCCCGCTCCGCCGGGTCCTCGGACGAGGCGACGCACACGAACGCGCCGTCGAGGTCCTCGGGGCGCCACGCGCCGTTCGCGAACACGTCGACGGCGGCGCCGGCCTCACGCAGGGCCACGTCCTTGCGCTCGGCGAGCGCGAACGATCCGATCACGACGGCGCGCTTCCCCGAAAGTTCCAACAGGACCGGGTACGCGAACGGCATCCTTACGACGCCTCCTCGGCGTTCTCGGCGTCGAGATCGACTCGACCGGCAGCGGTGCGTTCGGCGTCGGTCTTCGTGCCTAGGAGGCCGACGGAGCAGTGGATCCCGCATTCCTTGTCGGTCTCGGACTCCCACCACCACCGCCCGGCCCGCTCGTGCTCACCGGGCAGGACCTCGCGCGTGCAAGGCGCGCAGCCGATCGACGTGAAACCGTGGTCGAACAGCTCGTGATACGGGACCTCGTGTTCGCGCACGTACGACCACACGCGGTCGAGCGTCCAGTCGGCGAGCGGGTTGAGCTTCACGATGCCGCCGTGGTCCTGGTCGAGCTCGACCTTCGCGATGTTCCTTCGGCTCCGCCACTGCTCTCGTCGAAGCCCGGCCACCCACGCGTCGAGCATCGCGAGCTTGCGCTTCAGCGGTTCCACCTTGCGGATCTCGCAGCACGAGAGCCGGAGGTCGACCGCGCGATACATCAGATTCGGGCCGTGTTGTTTCACGAGGCGTTCGACCTCGAGCCGGTCGGGGAACTCGAACTCGACCTCGATCCCGTACCGCTCGCGGACCTCCTCGAACAGCGAATAGGTCTCGGTCGGCAGGCGCCCGGTGTCGAGCGTGAACACGCGAACCGCCGGGTCGATCCGCCAGGCCATGTCGACGAGCACCATCCCGTCCACGCCACCGGCGGCGCTGATCGCCATCTTCGGGTGGAAGCGTTCGAGGGCCCACGCGAGGAGCTCCTGCGCGCTCGCGTGCTCGAACCGCTCGGCGGCCTCGTGCACCCACGCCGCCTCCTCGGCGATGACCGGAAGCGCCGGCTCGTGGACCGGCTCGCGCTTGCTCACTTGGGCTCCTCTCCCGAGCCCAGGCCGAGGAAGCCGAGCTCGAACCGGCGGTCGCACACGCGGCAATGCCACGCGGCCCTGCCGGCCGGACGCAGATCCTGCTCGCCGCAGTAGGGGCAGAAGAACGGCTGCACGCGCGGTGTCGGGTCACTCATCGGTCCCACTTCGCGAACTCGGCGAGCTCGGCGTCCGAGAGCGACCGGACGAACGCCGTGAAGCTCTCGTGCCCGTTCTTCCGGTGGCGATACCGCTGGAGGAGCGTCTCGACGTAGTCGGCGCTGTCTTCGGCGAACACGCGGATGCCCTTCGCCTTGCGAGCGAAGGAGCCGTTCTCCCCGAGCCCGCCGCCCAGGTGGACGAGGAAGGATTCGCTCTTCGTGCCGTCCAGCCGCTGCTGCACGGCACCCATCAGGCCGATGTCGGCGATCTGGAACCGGGCGCACGAGTTCGGGCAGCCGTTCACGTGGATGCGAACGTCCTCGTCGAAGTCCGGCAGGCGCTCCTCGAGCTCGCGGGCGAGCCAGATCGCGCGCCCCTTCGTCTCGGTGAGCGCGAGCTTGCAGAACTCGATCCCGGTGCACGCCATGAGGCCCTTGCGGAACGGGCTCGGCCGCACCGCGAGATCCTCGTCCTCGAGCGCCGCGACGAGGTCGGGCGCGAACGCCGGCTCGACGCCGAGGATCACCATCTTCTGCTGCGTCGTCGTCCGCACCCTGCCGTCGCCGAAGCGCTCTGCCAGGTCGGCGACCTTCCGGAGCTGGTGACCGGGGATCCGGCCGGCCCGAGGGGCGAACCCGATGTACGAGCAGCCGTCCTTTTGCGGGAACACGCCGACGTGGTCTCGGTGCGCGTCGGGGGATGAAGGTGGCGCGTCGCCGTCGGAGAGCGCGAAGCCGAGGTACTCCTTCTCCATCACCTCGCGGAACCACTCGGGGCCCTTGTCGGCCACGAGGAACTTCAGCCGCGCGTGGTTGCGGGCGCGGCGGTACCCGTAGTCGCGGAAGGTGCCGGTGACCGCAGCCCACACCTCAGGGACGAGATTCGGCTCCACGAACACGCCGAGGCGCTTCGCCACGTGCGGGCTCGTCGAGAGCCCGCCGCCCACCCAGAGGTCGAAGCCAACGGAGCCGTCGGCGCGCTCGACGCCGACGAACGAGACGTCGTTGACCTCGTGCTGCGCGCACTGATGCCGGCAGCCGCTGATCGAGGTCTTGAACTTGCGAGGCAGGTTCGAGAATGACTCGTCGCCGACATACCGGCGTTCGGTCTCGAGCAGGGACGGCGTCGCGTCGATGATCTCGTCGGCGTCGACCCCGGCGAGCGGACACCCGAGCATGACACGGGGCGTGTCCCCACAGGCCTCCTGCGTCGACAGACCGGCCGACTCGAGGGTTTCCCAGATCGGGGGGACGTCCTCGATCCGGATCCAGTGCAGCTGTACGTTTTGCCGGTCGGTGACGTCGGCGACGTCGCGCCCGTACCGCTCGCTGCAGGAGGCGATTGCCCGGAGCTGCTCGACGGTGAGCTGGCCTCCCGGGACCCGGATCCGCAGCATGAAGAACTCGTCCTCGAGCTCCTGCGGCTCCACGTTCGCCGTGGCACCGCCCGGGATGCCCTGCTTGCGCTGGGTGTAGAGGCCCCACCATCGGAAGCGGCCCCGAAGATCCGTCTTGTCGATCGAGCGGAAGCCTTGCTTCGAGTACTTCGCCTCGATCCGGGCGCGCACGTGCAAGCCGGCGTCGTCGCGTTTGGCGCGCTCGGCGGGGTTCAGGGGCTCGAAGTAGCCGAGCCCCCACTGGCCCTCGCCACGCTTCCTCGGTGTCGTCGGTGTTCCGGCCATCGGTCAGGTCTCGAGACCTCTCGGGAAATGGAAAGGAGCCGCAGGTGCGGCTCCCGGATGGTGCTCGGAGGGGTGGATCTCAGCGCCGCACGCGTACCTCGTCGCCGCAGGCGGCGACCGGGGTCATCGAACAGCCGCAGATACGGGCGGGGATCATGGCCGCCACCTGTCCCGCGATGCGCGTCCGGATCACGAACTCCACTCCTCGGGTCGGAATTGCAGGTGCAAAACCTACGGCCCGTCCCGAGTGCGTGTCAAGGTTCGGGATCGCCCGGCATGAGCCGAGGCGTCAGCCGATCGCGCCGACCTCGTGAGCGGCGGCGAGGGCCCGCCCTCGCTCCTCGTCGGTGAGGCTTCGGAGCGGGGCTCGGACGTCGGGCCGGATGGGAACCCCCCGCACGATGAGGATCTCCTTCAGGGCGGCGTGGAAGGGGAGGGGCCCGAGCAGCCTGCGAAGCGTCGTGACCCGCTCGCTCGCCTTGCGGCTTCGCTCGTGTACGAGCGCCGACACGATCTCGGGGAAGGCGGTCGCGAGCCCGCTCACCGCACCGGCTGCGCCGTGCGCGAGGCCTTCGAGCACGATCGGCTCGTTCCCGACGAACAGGTCGAGCCCCTCGAACCCGTAGGGCTCGACCGCTCCCCACGGCG
>JBBDWS010000090.1:0-23458 GCA_040902755.1 Actinomycetota bacterium | reverse complement strand
CTAGTTGAAGCGCCCATAGACATCGTTGACACGTAGGGGGCCCTGCCTTTCGGTTCGTGGTGTCCAAGCCGCGACCGGAAGGAGGGCCCGATGCATCATGGCAGCGCGGTGCTGACCGTCCACGGCAGGAGGATCATCTGCCGACGTGTGCTCCAGGAGGGCTGGAGCGTCACCTCAGCCGCTGCAGCTGCAGGTGTGTCCCGTCAAACGGCATCAAAGTGGGTCACCCGCTTCCGCGAGCACGGTGATGCCGGTCTTGCCAATCGCTCCACCAAGCCCCACCGGAGCCCGGCCAGGCTGGCGACGCGCGACGTCGCCAGAATCGCCCGGGCGAGGCTGCGTCTGCGGTGGGGACCCCACCGGCTCAGCTGGTCGCTTCGCTATCCCCGCTCGACGGTCTACGCGGTGCTGCGGCGTCTGGGGATGTCCAGACGTTCCCAGCTCGAGCCCAAGCCTCCGACCCGCCGCTATGAGTGGCCAGCGCCAGGAGACCTGATCCACCTGGACACCAAGAAACTCGGACGGATCGACGGGATCGGCAAGCGCTTCGGTGGGCCCAGGCGCTCGCGCGGGGTCGGCTGGAACTGGGTCCACCTCGCCGTCGATGACCACTCTCGACTCGCCTACGCGGAGGAGCTACCCGACGAACTCGCGCCAACCGCGACGGCCTTCACGATGCGCGCGCTCACGTTCTTCGCCGAGCACGGTATCCGGGTCCGTCGGGTGCTGTCGGACAACGGGAACTGCTACCGGTCACGAGTGTTCCGCGACACCGTCCAGGGCACGGGTATCGCCACGATGCGCACCCACCCCTACACGCCCAGGACCAACGGCAAGGCAGAGGCCATGGTGGGGACCCTGCTCCGCGGATGGGCTTACCGACGCCCCTACGGATCCAGCGAGGAGCGCATCGCCCAGCTCTCCCGGTTCTTGCACACCTACAATCACTACCTGCCCCATGGAGGTCTTGATGGCGCCCGACCGATAGACCGGGTCCGTCAATGAAGTCCGTGGGCGCTTCACCTAGCCCGGCCTCAGCCGACGTTCCAGGTGTCGCCGGAGTACAGGAGCTTCTCCAGGCTCCCCTTGCCGAGCCGCTCGGTGGCGGCGTCGACCTGTGCCATCGTCGCCTCGCCGAACACCGGTCGCTCGACCTCGCGGAAGACACCGACGGCCGTCGGTTCGGAGGGACCCCGCGAGAGATGGGCCAGCGCGAAGGCGAGCGAGGGCCGGCCGTGCACGTCGTGGACCACGATGGAGCCCTCGTCCACCTCGTCGACCTTCGCGACCACGAGACGGCCGTTCTCGCCGACGGCGACGCAGCGCGTGCCCTCGTCGAACACGATCGGCTCCCCGTCCTCCAGGCGGATCTGGTTGTGCGAGCCCTGCGGCTTCTCGCGGAGCAGATCGAACGCGCCGTCGTTGAAGACGTTGCAGTTCTGATAGATCTCGACGAACGCGGCGCCGCGGTGCTCGGCCGCCTGCCGGAGGATCTTCGTGAGGTGCTGCTTGTCGTTGTCCATCGTCCGCGCCACGAACGTGGCCTCGGCACCGAGCGCGAGCGCGATCGGGTTGAAAGGATGGTCGACCGAGCCGAAGGGGGTCGACTTGGTGACCTTGCCCTCCTCCGACGTCGGCGAGTACTGGCCCTTCGTCAGGCCGTAGATCTGGTTGTTGAACAGGAGGATCTTGAGGTTGACGTTCCGTCGCAGCGCGTGGATCAGGTGGTTGCCTCCGATCGACAGGCCGTCGCCGTCGCCGGTCACCACCCAAACCGACAACTCCGGGCGCGCGGTCGCGATCCCCGTCGCGAGCGCGGGCGCGCGTCCGTGGATGCCGTGCACGCCGTACGTGTCCATGTAGTACGTGAACCGCCCCGAGCAGCCGATGCCGGAGACGAACACCGTGTCGTCGGGCAGGATGCCCAGCTCGGGCATGAACGACTGGACGGTCGCAAGGATCGCGTAGTCGCCGCAGCCGGGGCACCAGCGGACCTCCTGGTCGCTGGTGAAGCTCTTCTTCGTGAGGGTGCCGACCGCTCCGCCGCCGTTGCCCTCGGGTGTCGTTGTCGCCTGTTCGTTCATCCGTCGATCACCTTCAGCATCTCGGCTTCCAATTCGTCCAGGTGGATCGGGAGACCCTGCACCTTCGTGAAGCTCTGCGCGTCGACGAGGAACCGGCCGCGGATCAGCAATGCGAGCTGCCCGAGGTTCATCTCAGGGATCAGGACCTTCGGGTAGGCGTGCACGACGTCTCCCGTGTTGGTCGGGAGCGGGTTCAGGTGGACGAGGTGCGCGACGGCAACCTTGCGCCCTTGCTCGCGCAGCCGCCGGGCCGCGGCCCGGATCGACCCGTAGCTCGAACCCCAGCCGAGGACCAGGAGCTCCGCGTCGCCATCGGGGTCGTCGACCTCGAGGGGTGGGATGTCCTCGGCCACCTTCTCCACCTTCGCGGCTCGCAGGTTCGTCATCCGCTCGTGGTTCTCGGGGTCGTAGCTGATGTCGCCGGTACCGTCTTCCTTCTCCAGACCGCCGATCCGGTGACGGAGCCCCTTGGTTCCCGGGATCGCCCAGGGCCGCGCGAGATTCTCATCGCGCAGGTACGGCAGGAACTCCTGGCCGGCGTTCGGGCCCTGGGCGAAGTTCGGGTCGATCGTCGGCAGGGAGTCGACGTCGGGGAGCAGCCAAGGCTCGGAGGAATTCCCGAGGAACGTGTCCGAGAGCAGGATGACCGGCGTCCGGTACTTGACCGCGATCCGCACCGCCTCGATCGCGGCGTCGAAGCAGTGCGATGGGGACTTCGCCGCCACGATCGGCAACGGCGACTCGCCGTGGCGTCCGAACATGGCGAGCAGCAGGTCGCCCTGCTCCGTCTTCGTCGGCATCCCCGTCGAGGGACCGGCGCGTTGCACGTCGACGATCACCATCGGGAGCTCGAGGGTGACCGCGAGGCCGAGCGTCTCCGCCTTCAGGTCCATCCCGGGGCCGCTCGTGCCCGTCGCTCCCAGATCGCCGGCGAAGGCCGCGCCGAGCGCGACATTGGCCGCCGAGATCTCGTCCTCGGCCTGGAGCGTGATCACGCCGAAGTTCTTGAGCCTGGACAGCTCGTGGAGCAGCTCGGAGGCCGGGGTGATCGGGTAGCTCGCGTAGAAGAGCCGGAGACCGCTGCGCTCCGAAGCGGCGACCAGGCCCCAGGCCAGCGCCGTCGCCCCGGAGATGTTCCGGTACGTCCCGGGCTGTGCCGGCGCGGGCTTGACCATGTAGGAGGTCGCGAACAGCTCGGTGGTCTCGCCGAAGTTGTAGCCGGCCTTGTATGCCGCGACGTTCGCGTCGTAGACCTGAGGCTTGTCGCCGAACTTCTTGTGCAGCCAGTTCAACGTCACGTCGGTCGGGCGCCCGTACATCCACGACAGCAGACCGAGCGCGAACATGTTCTTGGACCGCTCCGCCTCCTTGCGCGTGAGCCCGAGCTCCTCGACGGCCCGGACGGTGATGGAGGTCATCGGCACCTTGTAGACCTGGAATCCGTCGAGCGTTCCGTCGGTCACCGGATCCGAGGTGTACCCGGCCTTCTGGAGGTTCCGCTCCGTGAAGGCGTCCTCGTTGATGATGACCATCCCGCCCTTCTCGACCGAGACGAGCTCGGCCTTCAAGGCGGCGGGGTTCATCGCGACCAGTACGTTCGGGTGGTCCCCCGGCGTGAGGATGTCCGTCGAGGCGAACTGGATCTGGAAGGCCGAAACGCCGTGCACGGTACCTGCGGGGGCCCGGATCTCGGCGGGGAAATCGGGAAGGGTCGCGAGGTCGTTGCCGAGCACCGCGGTTGCGTTCGTGAACCGGTCGCCGGTCAGCTGCATCCCATCGCCGGAGTCGCCCGCGAAACGGACGATGACGCGCTGCTTCTCTTCGACCTGCTTCGTCATCTGGCCCGGGCGTTGGCCCGGCCGCCTCCTTCAGGGGGTCGCGGGAGCTCGCTTTCGACTACCAGCGTACCGCGTGCCTGCTGCATAGGCCGTCCCGCTACATTGGTTCCCGTCGGTCACAGGTTGCCAGTCGCCGACCGGTCGGACGAAGGGAGACCTGGGGATGAGGACCACCATGCTCGGATCGCGGGGACCGGACCTGTCGGTGATCGGCTTCGGTGCCTGGGAAGCGGGGATGGGCCGCGAATGGGACGACGCCCCGCCCGAGGAACAGGTGGTCGAGGCCATCGCCATGGTCTTCGAGACCGGGATCAACTGGATCGACACGGCGGAGGTCTACGGGAACGGGACCTCCGAACGTCTGGTCGGCCGGGCGGTCGCCGGACGGCGGGACGAGATCTTGATCGCGACGAAGGTCGCGCCGGCACGGGCCGGTTCGGGGTTCCGTCCCGAGCAGGTCCACGAGGCATGCCGCAAGAGCCTCGAACGGCTCTCGACGGACCGGATCGACCTCTACCAGCTGCACTGGCCCGACGCCTCCGGGGTTCCCATCGAGGAGACCTGGGGGGCGATGAGCTCGCTGGTCGAGGAGGGCCTCGTCCGGTGCATCGGCGTCTCGAACTTCGATCGCGCGCTCATCGAGCGCTGCCTGGCCGTGCGGCACGTCGACTCGCTCCAGCAGGAGTTCTCGATGCTCGTGCTCGACGATCGCGACCTGATCCGCTGGTGCGGCGATGTGGGCATCGGCGTGCTCGCGTACGGGCCACTCGCGTACGGCCTGTTGACCGGCGTCATCACGGCCAAGACCAAGTTCGCCCGGCGCGACCATCGCCGCGTCGAGAAGGGACACCTCTTCGGTCCAGGGAAGCGCGAGCGGAGCCTGGCGGTCATCGACGCCATGCGCCCGATCGCCGACCGCCTCGGCATCACGGTGTCCCAGCTCGCGCTGGCATGGACCGTGCACCAGCCGGGCGTCACCTCCGCGATCGCCGGCAGCCGCAACCCGGACCACGTCCGCTCCAACGCGGCCGCCGGGGACGTCGTGCTGGACGCCGCGACGCTCGAGGAGCTCGAGCAGATCCTGAGGCTCGGTCCCGCGTTCGCCTGAGCTCCGTGTCATCGGGGTGATGGCGGTCGCGTCCCTCGTTGCGCTTGCATGGAGACCTCGTGGCGATGGACGAGCCCGGCACATCGCGTATGCGGACCAGCCCACGTGTAGGCTTCGGCGTTCTGCATCCGCGGGAGACCGGTCTTGGCCTACAAGCGCATCGTCCTGGCGACCGACGGTTCACCGTCGGCCGAAACGGCGGAGCACGTCGCGGCCACGCTCGCGGCGGGGACCAAAGCGAAGCTGACGATCGTCCACGTCACTGCCGATCCGTCCCAGGCCGGCCAGGCCGTCGCACGGGCCATGCGCATCGCGGAGCGCGAGGGGATCAAGCACGAGGTCGTCGTTTCGACGGGCGAGCCGGCGGAGGCGATCGTCCACGCCGCCGAGGAAGCGGACGCCGAGATCATCGTGACGGGCAGCAAGGGCCTGTTCAAGGCCGAGCAACTGATCGGCAGTGTCGTGCGCAAGGTCCTTACGCACGCGCCCTGCGACGTGCTGCTCACCCGCGCGCGGGACGAGGCCGACCGGCCGCACGGCTCACCGCCCTACCGTCGGATCCTCCTCGCGACGGACGGATCGGCGACGGCCGACCGCGCCGCTCACAAGGCCTACGCGTTGGCCGGTCGCCTCGGTGCGTCGATGACCCTCGCGTTCGTCGGGCACCCGAAGACCGGCGAGCTCGTCCTGAGCGACACGGCGGCGACGATCGGCGAGAGCGCGCCGGTGGGCATGCTCATCCTGGACGGCGACCCGGCCGAGCAGATCGTCGCGACGGCCGACAAGGAAGGGTTCGACCTCGTGATGGTCGGCAACAAAGGGATGACCGGCGCCCGCGCCGCCCTCCTGGGCTCGGTGCCGCGCGACATCGCCGAGTACGCGACGTGCGACGTCCTGGTGGCCCGGACGATCGCCCAGAACCTCTCCGAGATAGGGCCGGGCGAGGGCGGCATCGTGGCGACCGGCGATCACAAGGTGGCCGTCTACCGCGACGAGCGCGGCAACATCACGACGGTATCGGCCAAGTGCACCCACATGGGCTGCACGGTGAAGTGGAACCCGGCCGAGAAGACGTGGGATTGCCCCTGTCACGGCTCGCGGTTCGCGTCCACCGGCGCCGTGGTGAACGGGCCGGCGGAACGCCCGCTGCAGCCCACGGACCTCTGAGAGGGCTCGGCCGGAGCCTCATACCTGCCAGAGGGGCTTCCAGATCATCAGCCAGGTGATGATCACGAGTGCGGCGATCCCGAACACGGCGTTGAACAGGGCGGCGCGTGCACGGAGCAGGTCGGCCAGCTCCTCGTCGCTCTTGCGCGGGACCCCCGACGGGCGGAGCTGGATCGCGTCCTTCAGCTGCTGGTAGTACGGCCTCGCGACGGCATACATCTCGGCGATCGTCGCGACCAGGAGGCCGAGCGAGATCCAGATCCACCAATAGCTCCACCACTTGCCGGAGAATCCGGCGATCACGCCGAAGAGGATCAATCCGCCGAGCGAGACGTACATGCCCATCGTCGAGGTGCCCGAGAACCCCAGGAGCTCGGCGATCCGGACCCGGTCGCGCTCTTTGCGCAGGCGGAGCGCCACGAGCACGGACACCCCGTGGAAGAGCACGAACCCCAGCACGGCGGCCACGTGCAGGAACTTCCACCATCGGTAGTCGATCGCCAGCATCAGCCGCTGATCGGGCGCTCCGCCTCGCGCAGGCGGTGGGCGACGACCGCCAGGATCTTGGCGGCGACCGCGGGCTCCTTCGTCACGACGCGGTCGAACGAGCGCTTGAAGATCCGGATGGCGGTGACCGGCGTCGTGGCGACCACGCTCGCCGTCCTGGGTCCCCCGTCGAGGAGCGAGATCTCACCGAAGAACTCGCCGGGTTCCAGGCGGTCCACGGCCTTCCCATCCCGCATCACCTTCGCCTCGCCCTCAAGGATCACGTAGAACGTGCCGCCGGGACGGCCGGCCTCGACCATCTCCTCGCGCTCGCGGAACCGCACCACGTCGGCGTGCTCGGCGAGCTGCTTGAGGTGCCGGCGCGACAGGCCGGCGAACAGCGGCACGCCGCTCAGCAGGTCCCGGGCCCGGCGGCCCATCGGACCCTCGAGCGCTCCCTTGGCCATCGGTCTCCTCCGTTCGACCTTCGCCGTTCGACTTTCGCCGTTCGACCTTGCGTTCGACCATCTCCGCGCGAGGACGGCGGCAGAGTACCCCACGCTCGAACGCTGGTCATACCCGTTGGCGGCCGGTAGCGTTTCGGCATGCGGGACCGGCTCGAGACGCTGCTCGCCGAACGGATCCTCATCCTGGACGGCGCGTACGGCACCGCGATCCAGGCGCGCGGCCTCTCGGACGACGACTACCGCGGCGACCGGTTCCGCGACCACCCGCACGACGTCGCCGGCGACCCCGACCTCCTGAACCTCACCCGTCCCGACGTCGTCGAGGACATCCACCGGACCTACCTGGCGGCCGGGGCGGACATCATCACCACGAACACGTTCACCTCGACGTCGGTCTCGCAGGCGGACTACGGCCTCGAGGAGTTCGTCCACGAGATGAACCGCGCGGGCGCCGAGATCGCCCGGCGGGCCGTTTCGGGCTTCGGGCCGGACCGGTTCGTCGCGGGCTCGGTCGGGCCGACGAACCAGACGCTGTCGCTCTCCCCGCACGTGAACGACCCGGCCTATCGCGCCCTGACCTTCGACCAGCTGTGCGAGGCCTACGCCGAGCAGGTCCGAGGGCTCATCGACGGCGGCGTCGACCTACTCCTGGTCGAGACGATCTTCGACACGCTGAACGCCAAGGCCGCGATCGCCGCAGCCAAGGACGTCGCTCCCGACGTCCCGCTCATGATCTCGGTGACGATCACCGATCGGAGCGGCCGGACCCTGTCCGGGCAGACGATCGACGCGTTCTGGATCTCGGTCGCGCACGCGGAGCCGTTCAGCGTCGGCGTGAACTGCGCGCTCGGTGCCTCGGACATGCGCCCCTACCTCGAGGTGCTCTCACGCGCCGCGCCCGCCTACACGACCTGTCATCCCAACGCCGGCCTGCCGAACGCGTTCGGCGGCTACGACGAGCGGCCGGAGACCACGTCCAAGTACTTGCGCGAGTTCGCGGAGAGCGGTCTCGGCAACGTCCTCGGCGGGTGCTGCGGCACCACCGACGAGCACATCCGCGCGATCGCGAGCGCGCTCCAGGGCCTCCCGCCTCGCCGGCTGCCGGCGCCGAAACGCCTCGCGTCCTTCAGCGGCCTCGAGCCTTTCCAGATCGCCCCGGACACCGGGTTCGTGGTGATCGGCGAACGCCAGAACGTGACTGGTTCGGCGAAGTTCCGGCGGCTCATCGAGTCCGGCGACTACCAGAGCGCCGTTGCGATCGCTGCGGACCAGGTTCGCAGCGGAGCGAACATGCTCGACGTGAACATGGACGCCGACCTGCTGGACGGCGTGAAGGCGATGACCACGTTCCTCAACCTCATCGCCACCGAGCCGGACATCGCGCGCGTGCCGGTCATGGTCGACTCGTCGAAGTGGGAGGTGCTCGAGGCAGGCCTCAAGTGCCTGCAGGGCAAGGGCGTGGTGAACTCGATCAGCCTCAAGGAGGGAGAGGAGGACTTCCTCGAGAAGGCCCGGCGCGTCAAGCGGTACGGGGCGGCGGTCGTCGTCATGGCGTTCGACGAACGCGGCCAGGCCGACACGGTCGAGCGCAAGATCGAGATCCTGGAACGCGCGTACGGTCTTCTCACCGAGCGGGCCGGATACGTCGCCGAGGACATCATCTTCGATCCCTGCATCCTCGCGATCGCCACGGGGATCGAGGAGCACGCCGAGTACGGCAAGGCGTTCATCGAGGCGACGCGGATCCTGAAGGAGCGGTTCCCGGGCACGAGGGTCTCAGGCGGCGTGTCGAACCTCTCGTTCAGCTTCCGCGGGAACGACCGCGTGCGCGAGGCCATCCACTCGGCCTTCCTCTACCACGCGATCCAGGCCGGGCTCGACATGGCGATCGTGAATGCCGGCCAGATCGCGCTCTACGAGGACATCCCGAAGGACCTGCTCGAGCACGTGGAGGACATCGTCTTCGACCGGCGCCCGGACGCCACCGAGCGGATGGTCTCGTTCGCGGAAACCGTCAAGGGCGAGGGGATGAAGAAGGTGCTCGACCTCTCGTGGCGCGAGACCTCGGTGGAAGAGCGGCTGAAGCACGCCCTCGTGCACGGGATCGACGAGTTCATCGTCCAGGACACTGAGGAGGCCCGGCTCGCCCGCGATCGGCCGCTCGACGTGATCGAGGGGCCGCTGATGGACGGGATGAAGGTGGTCGGCGACCTGTTCGGCGCCGGCAAGATGTTCCTCCCGCAGGTCGTGAAGAGCGCCCGAGCGATGAAGCGGGCCGTGGCGCACCTGGAGCCCTTCATGGAGGAGGAGAAGCTCCGGCTCGGTCCGAGCGGCGACCGTGCGAACGGCAAGGTCGTGCTCTGCACCGTCAAGGGCGACGTGCACGACATCGGCAAGAACATCGTCGGCGTCGTGCTCGGCTGCAACAACTACGAGGTGATCGACCTCGGGGTGATGGTCTCGGCCGACGTTTTGCTCGACACCGCCGCCGCCGAGGGCTGCGACATCGTCGGCTGCTCCGGGTTGATCACGCCCTCGCTCGGCGAGATGGAGAACGTGGCCCGCGAGATGGAGCGCCGCGGCCTCGAGCTCCCACTGCTCGTCGGCGGGGCGACGACCTCGCGCCAGCACACCGCCGTGAGGATCGCCCCCGAGTACACGCCGCCGGTCGTGCACGTGATCGACGCCTCTCGGGTCGTCGGCGTCGTCAGCGACCTCCTCGATCCCGAGCGCCGCGCCAAGCTCGACCGCCAGAACCGTGAGGACCAGACGCGGCTGCGGCAACTCCACGCCGAGCGCGAGTCACAGCCGCTCGTGCCGATCCGCGTCGCCCGGGAACGGCGGACGCCCATCGCCTGGCGCGCCGAAGACCTGCCGGTGGCGCCGTTCATCGGGACGAAGGCGCTGGAGCCCGAGCTCGCGACGCTCCGCGGTTACATCGACTGGACCTTCTTCTTCACGGCGTGGGAGCTCAAGGGCCGCTACCCGCAGATCCTCGATCACCCTGCGCACGGCGAGGCGGCGCGCGATCTCTTCGAGCAGGCGAACACGCTCCTGGACACCATCGTCACCGACGGATCGCTCCGCGCCCGCGCCGTCTACGGCTACTGGCCAGCCGCGACCGAGGGCGACGACATCCTGCTCGAGGACGGCACACGGTTCCCGATGCTCCGGCAGCAGGCTGATCATGGCGACGACAGGCCGAACCGCTCGCTCTCCGACTACATCGCTCCAGCCGAGACTGGACTGGCCGACCACGTCGGCGCGTTCGCCTGCACGGCCGGGATCGGCGCCGACGACCTCGCCGGGGTGTTCGAGGCCGACAACGACGACTACTCGGCGATCATGGTCAAGGCTCTCGCGGACCGGCTCGCCGAGGCGTCTGCGGAATGGCTCCACGAAACGGCACGGCGGGAGTGGTACGAGACCGGTCGGGCGATGTCGGGCGAGGAGCTGCTCGGCGAGCGCTACCGGGGCATCCGTCCGGCGTTCGGGTACCCGGCCTGCCCCGATCACTCGCGCAAGCGCGAGCTCTTCGACCTCCTCGGCGCCGGCGAGATCGGGATGGAGCTGACCGAGACGTACGCGATGACCCCGGCCGCGAGCGTCTCGGGGTTGTACTTCGCACACCCGGCCTCGCGTTACTTCAACGTCGGCCGCCTCGGCAAGGACCAGGTCGAGGACTACGCGCAGCGTTGCGGGATGGACCGGCGCGACGCCGAAGGGTGGCTCCGTCCCAACCTCGCGTACGACGCGGACTAGCTCAGGCGGGCTTCGCGCAGATACATGATCGACTGGTCGAATCCGACCACGTTCGTCCCCGGGACGATCATCGGCACGTAGTTCATCGTGAAGTTGTTGGCGATCGACACGGGCCGTCCCATGACCTGCCCCGTGAAGCCCGAGTTGTTCGCGATCGTCACCCCGCACACCGAGTAGAACAGGACGATCGCTCCCGGGTAGGACACGTTGTTCGAGTCCACGATGTCGTGGATGCCGTCGGCGCAGGAAAGGCTCGACTGGTAAGCCGTGATCAGGAACAGACTTCGGGGGCCGTTCACCGCTTCCCACTTCACGTTGTTCGACGAGCTGATCGAACCGTCGGTGACGACGGCCAGGTTCCCGTCGAACCGGATCTTCGTGTTGCCACCGAACGACAGCGCGCATACGGCGCTGATCCGGATCACGCGGTTGCCGGTCAATGTCTGGCCCGCGAGGGCCGTGACCGCCGCCGGGCAGTTCGTGTAGGTGGTGACCGTGTACCCGGCAGACACCCAATCCTGCTCATCCCAGGCGATCTGCGGATAGGTGTAGGACGGGGGCGGTCCCGACGGGCTGTTCGGATACACCCCGCCGCTCACGTTCGCCGCCCCCGTGATGCCCGTCCCCGCGGTCGCGCTGCCTCCCACATGGGCGTTGTTGGTGATCGAGATCGTCGACGTGGAGGACCGGACGTCGCCGAGGATCTGGAAGTTGTTCGAGATCGAGAGCGCACCGTTCGCCCAGATGTCGTTGCTGATCAATCCGTTGTTGGACACGCTCGCGGTCCCGTTCGGCACGTAGAGGCTTTCCCCGATCGACGTGTTGTTGGAGATGACGGCGCTCCCGCTCGGCACGATCACGTCGGCGTCGTGACTCTGGTCGCCGTTGATCGTCAGGTTGTTGACCAGGTTGAGACCGCTCTCAGAGACGACCGCACCCTCGAACCCTCCGTAGATCGGCTTGAGCTCGACGAACGTTTCCATCCTGCGGGTCGTCGCTCCAGTGGTCCCCTCCGAATACAGGGAGAGCGAGGCGGGCACGTACGTCGCTGCCTGGTTACAGGGGATCGTGTTCCCCGCCGCGTCGTACAGCGTGGCGACAGCGGTGAACGAGGCGTCCTGCGGTTCCCCGTCCATCGTTTGCGTGAACAGGCAACCAGAGGCCGCGATCTCCGCGGGGCTCGCCGGCGCGATGAAGCTGAAGGTCTGATTCAGTCCCGCCTCCGCGGCGACCACCGCGCTCACACGCCGGCGGTCGTACGCGCTCTGCTCCACGTTGTGGACGGACATGCCGAGCACCGTCGTGCTCAGCACCAGGACGACGAACACGATGCCCATCGCGAAGATGAGGGCGAACCCGGAGTCGTCGTCGAGCCGGCGACCGGCGCGCAGGAACAGGTCGGAGCGCAGCCGGTTCCTTCGGGGGGTCACTCCCTCCGCATCGACGAGATCGCCGCGGCGCCGCAGAGGAGATGGTCCCCCCATGAGCGTGCCGAACGGCACTCAAGCGTGCCTGCTGAGCAACCGGGCCGCGCGTAGATCGGGCGAGCTGGGGCGGCGGACTCGGAGGGGGCCGGGCTAGTGGAAGGAGTTCCCGCAGGCGCAGGATCCCTGCGCGACGGGGTTGTCGATCGTGAAGCCAGATGCCTCGAGCGTGTCGACGAAGTCGATCTTGGCGTCGGACAGATACGGGATGCTCATCTTGTCGATCACGATCCGCACGCCGAACTGCTCCTCGGCGACGTCCTTCTCCGAGAGCTGATCGTCCAGGTACATGGCGTACCGGAGCCCCGAGCAACCACCCGGCTGGACGGCCACGCGAAGGGCGATGTCGCTCCTGCCCTCCTCGACGAGCAGCTCCTTCACCTTGCCGGCGGCGCTCTCACTCAGCTGGATCATCGGTCCTCCGGTCCCTGGATCCGTTCTCGGGATTCTAGCGGCTAACCGGCTCAACCATCGCTCGGGTGCTCGGATTCCCTCAGTTCCACGACCTGGGCCTCGGCGCTTCGCTGCAGCTCGGAAGGGCTGGTCCGGAACACCGAGTCCGGCGTCCCGGCGGCGGCCCACACGTACAGGTAAGCCAGGAGGTCCCGGTCCAGGAACGCACGCAGCCGGGTGGGATGCCCGAACGGCGGCGTGCCACCCACCGCGAAGCCGGTCGCGCTCCGGGCCTCCTCCGCGTCCGCGCGCCGGACGGTCCCCGCCCCCGCGAGCTGAGCCAGACGTCGCGTGTCCACACGGTTGGCGCCGCTCGTGAGGGCGAGCACGGGCTCTCCGTCCGCGACGAACACCAGCGACTTCACGATCTGCGCGACGTCACAGCCGATCGCGCGAGCGGCGTCCTCGGCCGTCTTGGTCCCCTCGGGGAACCGACGGACCTCCACGGGATGGTCCAGCACCCGCGCTGCCTCGAGGAACCGGTCGATGGCGTCGCTCACGGCGGCGACGATAGCCGCTCCGGATCGAGGGCGACCTCGGCCGCGAGGTCCTCGAGCGCGTTACGTGCATCGCCCATCGCGCGCTCCTCGCCGAACCGGTCCACGAGCGACGCCACGCGAGCCTCCGGCATCTCGATCTCGGATCGGCCGCACAGCACGGCCATCGGAACCGCGGCCCGCTGCGCCTCGACGAGCAACCCCGAGATCACCTTCCCGCGCAGAGAGGACGCGTCGAGCCGGCCTTCCCCCGTCAGGAGGACGTCTGCGGACCCGATGCGTCGCCGGACGTCGAGCGCGTCGATCACGACCGCAACGCCCGGCCGCAGCCGGGCACCGAGGAACGCAACGAGTCCCGCCCCCGTGCCACCCGCGGCTCCCCCACCCGGCAGCGCACGGAGGTCGATCCCCAGATCGCGATGGATGACCGCCGCGTAGTGCGCGAGCGCGCGTTCGAGCAACAGCACGTCCTCCGGCGAGGCACCCTTCTGGGGGCCGTAGACGCGCGCGGCTCCGCTCGGTCCGATGAGCGGATCGTCGACGTCGCACGCCACCACGACCCGGAGCCGCCGCACGGCCTGCTCGAGACCGGTCGCGTCCACTCGGTCGAGCTCGAGCAGTCCGCGTCCGCCATCGGGGACCGGCCGGCCGGCGCGATCGAGCAGCCGAACGCCGAGGGCCGCCGCGATCCCGGCACCGCCGTCGGTCGACGCGCTCCCGCCCAGGCAGACGAGGATCTCGCCGGCGCCCTCGCGCGCCGCGGCGAGGACGAGCTCACCGGTTCCACGGCTCGACGCTCTCAGCGGGTTGCGCCTGGCCTCGCCGACGAGCGCGAGCCCGGAAGCGCGCGCGAGCTCGATCACGGCGGTCGGACCGGACGGCGTGTCGACCATGCCGAACGACGCGTCGACGGGGTCCCCGAGCGGACCCGAGACGCGCACGGAGCGGAGCTCGCCGCCCAGCGCCGCGACGAGCGCATCGAGCGTCCCGTCGCCGCCGTCGGCCATCGGGACCTCGTCGACCTCGTCGGCCGGTCGCTCGCGACGCCATCCCGCCGCGATGGCGCTCGCCGCCTGGGCCGCCGTCAGGGTTCCCCGGAACTTGTCCGGCGCCGCGAGGACGCGCATCGGGCGAGGGTACAATCCGCCGCGGTTGCCCTATCGGGTTGTGCCCTCGGAAGGAGCTCCGCGCGCCGTGACGATGGACCGCAACAAGATACTCGCGATCGCGCATGCAGAGCGCGACCGCCTCGGCAGGACGATCCAGTTCGCGCAGCCGGAGACGTGGGACTCGAACAGCGTCTGCGCGGGGTGGCTCAACCGCGACGTCATGGCGCACCTGGCCGCGCAGGAGATCGCCGCGGCGCAGCTCGTCGCGGGCGATCCGGCGGTCGAGTTCGACGCGTTCCGCAAGGCCAACGACGGCGAGCTGTGGGTGAACGGGTTCAACGAATGGGCCGTCAAGGTTCGCCAGGAGATCCCCGCCCGGCAGATCATCACGGACTGGGGCAAGGGCGCCGACGCGTTCCTCGAGCTTTGCGCGCGCCTGGGCGAAGACGAGTGGCGCACGACCCGCGTCGAGTGGGTCGCCGGCGCGATCGGCGTGCGCTATCTGGTCCAGTCGCGGACGATCGAGTGGTGGCTCCACGGCGAGGACATCCGTGAGAGCGCGGCGCTAGAGGAGAACCCCCAGCACTGGCCGGTGTACATGACGAACGACATGGCGATCCGGATGCTCCCGTACTCGCTCGGCCTTGCCGGGATCTCGTATCCGGGGCGGAGCCTCGAGGTGGACCTTGAGGGCGTCGGCGAGGGCACGTGGCACTGGGGCCTCGCGCCGCGCGAGATGCCGGCAGAGGACAAGAAGCCCGACGCGTTCATCAGCGGCCGCGGACTCGCTTTCGGGCTCGTCGCCGGGCGACGGTACGACGCGGGGGAGTTCCTGGACGACGGTGCCCTCGTCGTCGGGGGCGACGAGGAGCTCGCGCTCACCGTGCTCACCCACCTCCGCGCCTTCGTCGAGTAGGCGAGCTTTCCCGGCTTCCGAGCCGTACATCCAGCGAGTACCGTGCTGACCGTGCGCTCCCGAGGACCGCGCTCCGACTCCGCGCTCATGCGCGCCTTCGCCGCACGCGACCAGTCGGCGGCAGACGAGCTCTACGAGCGGTTCGCCTCCCGCGTGTACGGGCTGGGTATCGTGATGCTCGGCGGGGACGCCGCCGCGCAGGATCTCGTGCAGGACACCTTCGTGAAGCTGTGGCGGAGCGCCGGCCGGTACGACGCCGCGCGAGGCAAGCTCGACACTTGGGTCCTGCTCGTCGCCCGAAGCCTGGCGATCGACGCTTTGCGCCGAAGGGTGCTCGAGGCCCGGGTGCTCGAGCGCAACGGCGTTTCCCGCGAGGCCTCGGACGAGCCTGGTCCGGAACTGCGCGCGGAGGTCGCCGACCTGTCCGACCGCGCGCGCCGCGCGATGGGCGCGCTCACCGGGCAGCGCGCCGCGCTCGAGCTGGCGTACTTCGGCGGGAAGACGAGCGCGGAGGTCGCCGAGCTCGAGGGGATCCCGCTCGGGACCGCCAAGACGCGGATCCGAACCGCCCTGCTGAAGCTTCGCGAGGCGTTGGAGGAGCAGCGACGTGACGTGTGAGCAGGTCCGCGAGCAGCTCGCCGAGCACCTGCTCGGCACCCTGGATGAAACGGCCGACGGCGAGGTCCGCATCCACCTGCGCGGCTGCGGGTCCTGCCGCACCGAGCTGCGCGCGATGGCCGACGGCGTCGGAACGTTCGCGGCCGCCGCCCACGACGTCGATCCCCCCGGCGAGCTGAGGCAACGGGTACGGACCACGCTCGACGAGGAGTGGGCATCAGCCCCCACGACGCGCGTTCGGAGCGGACGGCGCGGCCGGATCGCCGTGATCGCGGCGCTCGCGGCGGCGCTCGCCTGGGGAGCGGTGGCTACGATCCTCGCGTTGAACTACGAGGAGGCCGCGGACAAGTACGAGACGTTCCTCGCCCAGCTCGGCGGCGAGAACGTTCGGGTGGGCGCGCTGCAGGCCCAGGGATCGCAGGATCTGCAGGGCAGCGTCGTCATCTACGAGTCCAACGTCGGGCAGTCCTGGGCCCTCGTCCTGTGTCGAGCGCCGGGCAGGGAGGGAACCATCAACGTCACGATGCTGGCCGGGGAACGCCGGATCGACCTGCGCCCCATAGACCTCGGGCCCGGCGGCGAAGGCTCGACCTGGCTCGTCACCTCGTCCAACCTTGGCTCGTACGACCGCGTGAACCTTTGGGACGAGACCGGCGTCCTCGCGAGCGCCGAGATCGACGCCTAGCGAGTGACCACGAGCCGCTTGACAGACCGCGGGACGGCGCCGAACCGGTACTTGTAGGCGTAATCGCCCTTCAGCATGTCGAACACCGAGCAGCCGGCCTCGATCGCGATGCGGATGTCCTCCGCGACGAGCACCATCCCCGGCGACGCGGCCTGGTACGCCCGGTCGAACGCCGAGTTGTAGAGGTAGTACGTCCCCTCGAAGCGGAAACCGATCGTGCCGGCGAGCTTGTGATGATCCTCGACCTCGATGAACGTGAGATTGAAGATCCCGCGGGGCAGGAACTCCTCGCCAAGCCGGCGGAAGAAGATCTCCATCCCCGGCTGCATGAAGACGCCCTTGGGACCCTCGCTGGTGCGATGCAGGTCGACGAACCGGTCGAGATCGTCGTCCAGCGTCTCCTGCGTCGCGAGGCAGATGTGCCAGGGACCGATGTCCGCTTCGAGCTTTCGGGCCTTCCGCTTGATCTCGTGCCGGAGCTTGGCCGGCAGGAGGGCGAGGTACTCCGCGTAGGACCCGGGAAGGGTGATGAACGGCGCGACCCCGGTGTCCTCATCGGCGACCGCGACCGCGTTGCCCTGAGCCTCCGCGGCCTCGGAGAGCAGGCCGAGCCACTCTCGGTCCTCCGGCAGCCCGCGCAGGTCGGCGTCGGTCCATCCATCGAGCCGACCGAGGGCCGCGAACAGTTCCTTCGCAACGGTCGGCTGGACATCGGGCAGCGCCACCGGGCCCATGTAATCGGTCACCTCCATTCCGCCGAGGAAACGAAGCGTGCCCCCGATCCGCTCGAACGCGACGGCGCCCACCTGCGCCCCGTCCTCCTCCGCGAACGCGATCAGCAGATGGTCGGGCTCCCGGCCGAACTCCTCCCAGTACAGCTTCAGGTACTGCGGTGTGTGGAAGAACGTGCCGGCAGGGTCGGCGGTGACGAGGCTCGACCAGTCGCGCCGCGCGAAATCGCGGGGGTCCTCGGAGAAGACGATGTCCACGGGGTGTCGAACCGCCTGTCCGTCGCGGGTCTTCCCGACCCTACCAGGAGCCTCCGCCGCCACCGCCGCCCCCACCGCCGGAGAAACCGCCGCCGGAGAAACCGCTGCCACCGGAACCGGACGGCGTGGCGCTGATCACCCCGCTCGTCGTCACCGAGAACGAATCCATGCTGTCGGCGAACGCGATGTAGGCGAACGGCTGCGTGCTCACGTACCACGACATGTCGTCGGCGGGCATCTGGCCGAGCGACTCGAACGCCTTCGCCCACTTGTCCGTGACGCCGAAGACGATCGCGTACGGCAGGAACCGCGTGAACACGTTCTCCTGCTCGGCCCAGCGTGCCGTGTGCTCCTCGGCGGTCTCGATCACCGTTCGGAACCCGTTCAGGCGGCGCGTGATAGCGGTCCCCTTCGCGGTCCGCGCCGGCATCCGCTTGGCGCCGAACACCAACAGCAGACCGCCGATCACGAACGGGATCCCCAGGAGCGCGAGCTTCGTGCGGACGGCGAGGAGCACCGTGATCGCGATCCCGGCAAGGAGAACCGCCCCGCCGATCCCGAGCCACACCTGACGGACCCGGTCGGGCGCGCGGAAGAACCACTTGCGGTCGACGACGTCCCGATAGAGCGCGTCCTTCACCTTCTGAAGCCGAGCCGCGAACGTCTTCCGCAGATCGGAGAGCTCGACCTCACTCCCGTCCTCGAACAGCCCGTTCAACAGCGTGCGTTCGTACGGGAGCAGTTCGTCGGTGTCGGCCGACAGGCGCGTCAGCTTCCAATCGGCTTTGCCCAGGAGCCACTTCTTCGGGAGCTCCTCGATCACCAGGCACTTGCGCACTGCGAGATCGACGATCGTGGCCGACACGTCGAGCGTGTTCGCCTCCTCGTCGATCAACGTCCCGACCTGGCCCGGGCGAAGACCCTCCGGCGGCGCGAACTCCACCGGCGCCGTCCCGCTCTCGAACAGAGGCACAGCCTGCGTTTCGGCTCCCTCGGGTCCGCCCATGACCTGGTCGACCTGGGACCCGACGAAGCGCACGTCACGGCCGCGCTTCCACATCAGCCACCCGAACACGAGGACGATCAGGCCGAGCAGGCCGATCGCGCTGAGGACCGCGGACGGCGTGAGGCTGAAGGCCCGGCCGAGGCTCCATCGCTCTTCAAGGATCGGCGCCGTGCTCGTCACCGTCCCCGGAGGGAGCGCGACGACGACGGACATCGCCGTGAACGAGCCGAGGTTCTCCTGAACGAACGCGGCGGAGCCGTCCTTGATCTGCTCCCTCGTGCAGCCGAGCGTCGAGCCGAACGGCCCCTGGTAGCACGCGATCCGGTCGATCGGCGCAGGGCCTTCGACCCGCACGCGCATGAACCCGATCGGTTGCTCCCATTCGGTCCCGATGGCGTTCCAGTAGAGCTCGTCGTGGGTCTCGAACCCGTTCATCGCGCCCTCGACCCGGTAGGTGATCGTGTACGTGTGCTCGCCCGTGATCGTGATGTCGGGGTGGCCGATCCGGATGACGAAGGCGCCACTCTCCTGCGTGGTCTGGAGGTCGTCGGGCGCTCCCTCGGAGGTCCGCACCGAGACGACCTCGATCGGGTAGACGCGATCGAACTCGTCGTCGACCAGCTGCCGGTTCGGGATGGAGCGGATGATCCCGTGTCGCGGAACGCTGCCGAAGTTCTGGACGATCGTCTCGGTGACCTCGAGCGTCCCGCTCGGCTCGATCACGATGCGGACGTCGAACCGCGGTGTCGACTCCGGCGTGGAGCCCTGGCCGGAGGCCGGCGTCGCAGACACGAGCGCAGCTGTGACGAGCGCGAGGATCATGAGCGCGGTCCTTCGGTCCAACGCGCGGCTCACAACGCGATTCACAGGGCCTCCACGTAGTAGAACGAGATGGCCATGATGACGTACGCACCGGTGAGCTGCGCGGAGGACGGCCTGATGCGTTTCGGCACGGGCGAAGCCTAGAGCCAAGTATGGTGCGCCGTGGACCTGCCGCGCCCGTACGGCGAGCTCGCCGAGTGGTGGCCGCTCCTGTCGGCTCCCGAGGAGTACGCGGACGAGGCCGAGGAGTATCGCGCCTTGATCGAGGCCGGCGCGCGGATCCCGGTCCAAGCGGTGCTCGAGCTCGGCAGCGGCGGCGGGAACAACGCCTCGCACCTCAAGACCCGGTTCGATCTCACGCTCGTCGACCGCTCGCCCGCGATGCTCGAGGTCAGCCGGCGACTGAACCCCGAGTGCGAGCACGTCGAGAGCGACATGCGCTCGGTCCGGCTCGACCGGGCCTTCGACGCGGTGTTCGTCCACGACGCCATCGCCTACATCACGTCGGAGCGCTGGGGTTCGTCGCCATCCTGCCCGATGTCTGAGGTGCCGGCGATCGAACGCTAGCGGGGTGAGGAACCGGCCGCGGCGCCCTCCCCGGCCAGCGCTTCCTGCAGGACGTCCCAAGCCAGTACTGCGCACTTCACGCGGATCGGGTATTTGACGACGCCCTTCAGCGCGACGAGCTCCCCGAACGCGTCCTCGTCGGGCTCGATCTCACCCGACAGCATGCCCCGGACGCTCGTGGAAAGCTGTTCGACCTCCTCGACGGTCTTGCCGCTGACGGCCTCGGTCATCATCGAGGCCGAGCTCTGGCTGATCGAGCATCCCTGACCAACGAATGAGGCCTCGAGGACCTTGCCGTCCCCCGCGTGCACGTACACGGTGATCTCATCGCCGCAGAGCGGGTTGTTCTTCGAGCAGGTCAACTTGGCGTCGGGCATCTCCCGCTTGTTCCGCGGGTTCTTGTAGTGGTCGAGGATGACTTCCTTGTAGATCTCGTCGAGTGCCACGCGTTCCCCCTATTTGTCGTGGGGGGCTACCGCTCGCCGGTCGGCTCGCTTCATGAGCCCCCCACACCCCTCAGAAGCCGAGGACGCTCTCGGCCTTGCCCAGGGCCTCGACGAGCGCATCGACCTCTTCCTTCGTGTTGTAGACGTAGAAGCTGGCCCGCGTGGTGGCGGGGACGCCGAACCTGCGCATCACCAGCTGGTTGCAGTGGTGGCCCGCGCGGACCGCGATGCCCTCCTCGTTCAGGATCGTGGCGAGGTCGTGCGGATGAATCTCCTTGTACCAGAAGCTCACGGCCCCGCCGCGAACCGAGGGGTCCGTCGGCCCGAAGATCCTCGCGCCCGCATCGAGCAGCCGGTCGAGCGCGTACGCCACGATGTCCTCCTCGTACGCTCGGACCTCGTTCATGCCGAGATCCTCCAGGTAGTCGACGGCTGCGGCCAACCCGACCTCCTGCGCGATGTTCATCGTCCCGCCCTCGAACTTTCCGGGCACCTCGTTCCACGTCGAGTACTCGTGGAAGACCTCGAGGATCATGTGCCCTCCGCCGATGAACGGGTCCATCTCCTCCAGCAGCTCGCGCCGCGCGTAGAACCCGCCCGATGCCGTCGGTCCGAGCATCTTGTGTCCCGAGATCGTCAGGAAGTCGCAACCGAGCTCGGCGACGTCGACGGGGGCGTGCGGGACCAGTTGGGCGCCGTCCACCACAAGGAGCGCGCCCACCGCGTGCGCAGCGTCGGCGAGCTGCCTCACCGGAGGAAGGGTGCCGAGCGAGTTCGACATGCCGGTGACCCCGAAGACCTTCGTCCTCTCGGTCAGGAGCGAGCCGAGATCCGAAAGGTCGAGCAGGCCCTCGTCGGTGATCGGGATGTACCGGAGCGTCGCTCCGGTCGCCTTGGCGGCGAGCTGCCAGGGAACGATGTTCGAATGGTGCTCCATGTCGGTGAGGAGGATCTCGTCGCCCTCCTTCAGGAACTTGCGGCCCCATCCGTGCGCGATCGCGTTGATCGACTCCGTCGTCCCGCGGTTGAAGATGACCGTGTCCGGATCCGTGGCGCCGATGAACCTCGCGATCTTCGTACGCGCCCCTTCGTAGAGCTCGGTGGCCTCCTCCGAGAGCATGTAGATCCCCCGGTGGACGTTCGCGTTGTGCTGCTCGTAGAAGTCGCGCTCCGCATCGAGCACCCGGCGCGGCTTCTGGGATGTCGCCGCCGAGTCCAGGTAGACGAGCGGCCGGTCGCCCACCTTCCGCGACAGGATCGGGAAATCCGCCCGCACGCGATCGACGTCCAGTCCCGCCGACCGCCGCTCCGTCACCGCCATGGCGTCCCGCTCCTGTTCCCGGTCAGTCCGTCGCGGGCGGACCCGCCTCGAGCCCGAGCTCCTTGCGGATGCCCTCGTAGCCCTTCGCCTCGAGCTCGTGGGCCAACTCCTTGCCGCCGGACTTCACGATACGCCCGTCCATCATGACGTGGACGAAGTCGGGCGCGATGTAGTCCAGGATCCGCTGGTAGTGGGTGATGAGCAGCACGCCGAGGTGGGGTCCGATCAGCTCGGCGATCCCGCCCGCCACGGCCTTCAGCGCGTCGATGTCCAAGCCGGAGTCGGTCTCATCCAACACCGCGATCTCGGGCTCGAGCACCGCCAGCTGCAGGATCTCGTTCTTCTTCTTCTCCCCTCCGGAGAACCCGTGGTTCACGTAGCGTTGGACCATCGCGTCCTCGATCCCCAGGAGAAACATCTTCTCCTTCATGTGCTTGCGGAAGGCGAGCGCGTTGATCTCCTCGCCCTTCACGTTCTTGTAGGCGGTCCGCAGGAAGTTCACGATGGAGACGCCTGGGATCTCGACTGGGTACTGCATCGCGAGGAACAGCCCTCGCTCCGCCCGTTTGTCGGCCGTGAGCTTCGAGATGTCCTCGCCTTTGAACAGCACCTGCCCGCCCGTGATCACGTAGCCCGGCCTTCCCATCAGCACGTTCGCGAGCGTGGACTTGCCCGAGCCGTTCGGGCCCATCAGCGCATGGGTCTCGCCCTGCCGCACGACCAGGTCGATCCCCTTGAGGATGTCTTTGCCCTCCACCGAGACCTCGAGCCCCCGGATCTCCAGCGTCGCCACGTCGGTCTTCACGTCGGTCTTCACGTCACTCATCTGCCACCTCGATCAGTACGTCGTCGGATTCCACCTTCACCGGGAACACATCGACCGGCTTGGTCGCCGGGAGCGTTCGGGGCTTGCCCGTGTTGAGGTCGAAGGTCGACCCGTGCTTCGGGCACTCGATCGTCTCGTCGTCCGGGTCCACCTCACCCTCGTCCAGGAAGTAGTGCGCGTGCGAGCAGATCGCATCGACCGCCCGGAACCCTTCCTCGCCGAGGTTCGCGATAGCGATCGGCCGGTGGTCGTGCTCGAACCGACGGACCTCCCCCACCGGAACGTCGTCCACGCCGCAGATCCGCACCAGCGCCACGGTCAGAACCCCTTCTCCAGCTCGCCCTCGATCGCGGCGACCAGTCCCTCGCGGATCTCCGGGATGTCGACTCGGTCTAGGACTTCATGGAAGAACCCGAACACGATCAGGCGCTCGGCTTCCTTCCTTGGGATCCCCCGGCTCATCAGGTAGAAGATCTCGTCCTCGGAGACCGGACCCACGCTCGCCGCGTGACCGCACCGGGTCGGGTCGTTCGTGAGGATCTCGAGGTTCGGCACCGAGTGCGCCCTCGCGTTCTCGGAGAGCAGGATGTTGCGGTTGGTCTGGTACGCGTTACACAGGTGCGCCCCCTGCTCGATGATCACGGTTCCGGTGTAGATCGCGTTCGAGTCGTCGCGCATCGCTCCCTTGTAGAGGAGGTCGCTCGAGGTCCGGGAGCCCACGTGGTCCTGGATCGAGCGGTGGTCGATGTGCTGGTCGCCGTCGCCGAAGTACACGCCGAGCATCTCGCTCGTCCCGCCGTCCTCCGC
>JBBDWS010000089.1:19425-24327 GCA_040902755.1 Actinomycetota bacterium | reverse complement strand
GATCCGTGGTACGCCTGCGCCGGGGAGATCACCCGCCAGCGATCGGTCTCGCCTCGTTCCACGTGGTACAGGCGGGCCAGCTGGAGGGCCGTCTCGTTGGCTTCGGATCCCTCCGACACGAACCGGACCCGCGCCATCTCGGGTGCCGCGACATCCAGCAGGCGCTCGGCCAGGCGCTCCTGCGGCTCATTCGTGAAGTGGTGGCTGTAGAAGTACGAGATGCGCTCGGCCTGATCGGCGGCGGCGGCTACCACTTCAGGCACCCCGTAGCCGAGACACGTGACCATCGCGCCTCCCGAACAGGCATCGAGGATGCGCCGCCCATCGGTCGTCGAGAGCCAGACGCCCTCTCCGCGCTCGATGTTCGGGTACCCGAGATCGAGGAGGCGAGGGAACAGATGCGTTTCCTCGGATCGGATCGTCCCTTGCATCTCGACCCCTTCGACGGTCATCGGTCGCGCACCGTCAGCCCGCGGCGCGCCGGTCCGCTACCCCGTCCGGGGACGCGGACGAGGTCGGCTCCCCGGTGCTCAGCCGGGCGACGTCGCTCAGGTACCGCTCCAGCAGCTGCCACGACATCCTCCGGCTCTCCGATGCCCGTCGATGCGTCTCCTCGAGCAGCGCGTCGGGATCCACGCCGTCGGCGTCGAGTTCGTGGCGGTAGGCGCGCACCCAGTCGTCCATGATCTCCGGCGTCACCTCGGGGTGGAACTGAAGGCCGAGGCTCCGCCCCGCGACGAAGGCTTGCGGACAGAGGTCGGTCTCGGCGATCACGCTCGCCCCCGGTGGGGCGGTGAACACGTCGAAATGCCATTGGAACCACGGGCCCTCAGGGACCAGCTGCGGGTCGCGGCTCCGGACCGGCAGCCAGCCGATCTCGGACTCCGATGAACGGGACACCTCGCTGCCGAGCACCCTCGCAAGCATCTGGCCCCCGAAGCACAGACCCAGCACGGGCACGTCGGCGTCGATGGCTCGACGCATGAGCTCCGCTTCGCGCGGCACGAAGGGCTTCGAATCGTCGAATGCCGCGAACTCCGAGCCGAGCGACACGATGAGGTCGTAGTCGGCGACGTCGACCTCGCGGTCGTCGAGGTCGATCCGGAGCGTCTCGACGTTCGCTCCGTGCGCATCGAGCCACTCGGTGACGAGCCCCGGGGGCGTCGGTTCCTCGTGCTGGAGGATGAGTGCCCGCAGGGGCCGTTCCGTGTTTTCGGTCGGACTCATCAGGGACCTCCGGTGGTCGATGGGGACAGCGGCGCGGCCGTGGACAGTTCGCGTTCCACGTCCTCGGCGACCTGGCGGACCGTATCGGCGAACCGGGAGGCCATCTCCGCGAGCTCGTCGTCGGTCGACGTGAACGGCGGCGCGAACAGCGTCTGGTCTCCGGCATAGCCGTCGCGCGTCGGTTGCGTGGACAGCGTGATGAGCCCCTTGTCGAAGGCCGTGCCGTCGATCCGGCCGCCGACCCGCAGGTCGGGCGGGAGGAACGAATCGCCGTCGCGCGGATCGACGTACGACACCCCTAAGAGATAGCCGTGGCCGCGGACCTCGCGGACGAGCGGGATGCCGGAGAGGGCGGCGGCGAGCTCGTCTCGAAGGCGCGGTCCGCGTTCGCCGACGCGCTCGACCAGTCGCTCCGACCGCATCGCGTGCATCACGGCGAGGCCGATGGCGCACGCCAGCGGCGCGCCGTCCCACGTGTGCCCGAGCGTGAAGCGGCGCGAACCCCGGGCGAACGCCTCGTAGACGTGATCCTTGACGAGCACGGCTCCGATGGCCGTGTATCCCGCACCGAGTCCCTTGGCGGTTGCGATGATGTCCGGCGTGCACGCGGTGCCATCGCCCGCGAACCAGCGGCCGGTCCGGCCGACGCCGGTGACGACCTCGTCGAAGCACACGAGGAAGCCGTGTCGCTCGCGCCGCTCGGCGAGTCCCTCCCAGAAGCGCGGGGGTGGGGTGTACGCGGGGAGCGCGGCGGCGCTGATCGGCTCACAGAAGAACGCGGACACGTTCCCGGGACCCGCCTCTTCGAGCGCCGCATCCAGCGCCTCCAGCGCGGCTTCCCCACTCGGATCGAACCGCCACGTGCTCGGCGGGATGTGCAGGTGCCGAGGGAGGTACGGCACGAACGGGCCGTGCAACCCCGGTCGGCCGGTCAGCGCGAGCGTCTGCATCGTCGGGCCGTGATAGGCCTGCGCGGGCGAGATCACCTGCCAGCGGTCGCGGTCGCCGCGCTCGACGTGGTAGCTGCGGGCGATCTGGATGGCCATCTCGTTGGCGTCGGCGCCGCTCGTCGTGAAGCGGACCCGGGTGAATCCCTCCGGCGCCACGTCGATCAGCTCCTGGGCGAGGCGCTCCTGCGCGGGATTCGTGAGCCGCTCGTTGTGAACGTACGCCAGTGTTTCGGCCTGCGCGCGGGCGACGGCGACGATGTCGGCGCGGCCATGCCCGAGCGTCGCCGCCATCGAGCCGCCGCTCATCGCATCCAGATATCGGCGGCCGGCGCGATCTTCGACCCAGACCCCGTCGCCGCGAACGATGACCGGCATCGCGCGACCGAGCTCCAGAGGCAGGACGTGCGTTGCCTGACTTTCGACGGATGTCCGGGCCAACTGACCCCCTTTCGGACACGACACGGGTGGGAGCTCTGCCAAGCGCCGATCGCCCGGGGATTCTATGTCGGAGCGGTCCCACGGACGACGTCGGCGAAGCGATGGAAGATCGCGCGCCCGCGCTCTTCCTGGCGAGCGATGTACCGGCGTGATTCCTCGCGGATCTCCTCCGCCGACTTGCCCCATCCTGTCTTCAGGTCGACCTTTTCCTCGGCAACCTCCAGCCACCATCCGAGCTCGACGGCGTCCACTTCCAGGTGGAACTGGATCCCCCATGCCGAGTCCCCGATGCGGTATCCCTGCAAGGGGACCCGGTCGCCCGTCACCAGCAACGTTCCGCCGTCGGGGAGGTCGTGCGTGTCCTCGTGCCACTGAAGGACCAGCTCCTCCGGGTCCAGGAACGAGAGCAGGGCGTCCTCCCTCGCGTCTGCCGTGGTGCGTACCGGCTCGAAACCCACCTCTCGGACCGTGCCTCGAACCACCTCCACCCCGAGCGCCCGCGCGAGGATCTGAGATCCAAGGCAGATCCCGAGGTACGGGACGCCGCGCTCGAGGGCATCGCGGGTGTATCCGCGCACCCGTGTGAGGTGCGGATACTCGTGGACCTGGTCGACATTGACCGTTCCTCCGAACGTCACGATGCCGGAAACGTTCGCGAGAGCCGGCAGCTCCACGGCGGGGTCGGTGGCGTTCGCCGTGAGGACGTCGACGCCCGCCCAGGCGAGCGCGCCGGGCGCGACTCCGAACGACTCGTATCGGTCGTTGCGCACCAACAGGACGGGCTTCACCGCTCCACGCTACCGGTTCTGGCCGATCAGCCACGCTCGAAGTAGCGGGAGAGCTCCCAGTCGGTGACGGTCGTGTTGTCGAAGATGACCTGCTCCTGCTCGGCCGTGTTCAGGAGGTGCTCGAACACGAAATCTCCGAACGCCTCCCGAGCGACCTGGCTCGCGCCGAACGCATCGACGGCTTCGTGCAGGGAGCTCGGCACCCTCGGGACGTCCTTGGCCTCGTAGGCGTTGCCGTGGAACATCTCGGGCGCGGAGATCCGGTTCGCGATCCCGTGCAGACCGCCCGCGATCGTCGCCGCGAACGCGAGGTACGGGTTCGCGTCGGCCCCCGGGATGCGGCTCTCGATCCGGTTGCCCTTGTGCTCGCCCACCACGCGGAAGCCGCAGGTGCGGTTGTCGTGGCTCCACACGATGGCCGTCGGCGCCCACGATCCCAGCTGGTACCGCTTGTAGGAATTCACGAACGGCGCGAACATCCACGCCATCTCGCGCGCCGTGGCCATGAGTCCACCCAGGTAGTGATCGAACGTCTCGGACATGTGGTTCGTCCCGGCGTCGTCCCACATCAGCGAGCTCTTCCCGTCGGGGCTCCACAGGCTCGAGTGGATGTGGCAGGAGGAACCGGCCTCCGCCATCGTCCATTTGGCCATGAACGTGATCGCGGCACCCTTCAAGGCGCCGATCTCCTTCGCGCCGTGCTTGTAGATCGCGTGGTTGTCGGCCGCCTCGAGCGCGTCGGCGTACGTGATGTTGATCTCCTGCTGACCCTTGCCGAACTCTCCCTTGGAGAACTCCACCGGGATCCCGGCACCGAGCATGTCGTTGCGGATCTGCCGGATGATCCATTCATCCCGGGTGGTTTGGAGCATGTGGTAGTCCATGATGTAGCTCGACGAGGGCTCGAGGTTGCGGTACCCGGCCGCCGCCGCTTCCTCGAACGAGTTCCTGAACAGGTAGAACTCCAGCTCGGACCCGATCTTGGACGTGTAGCCGGCCTGCTGTGCCCGCTCGACCTGGCGCTTGAGGATCTGGCGCGGGGCGACCTCGACCGGCTCCTTCGTCTCCTCGTCGTTGATGTCGCAGATGACCATCGCGGTCTTCTCGAGCCACGGGACCATCCGAAGCGTCGACAGGTCCGGCACCATCAGGAAGTCGCCGTATCCCGTTTCCCAGCTCGCGTACTTGTAGCCCGGGAGCGGCTCCATCTCCATGTCGATGGCCAGCAGGTACAGGCAGGCGTGCAGTCCTTCCTCGCCGAGGATCTCCTCCAGGAAGAAATGCGGGACGACGCGCTTGCCCATGAACCGACCCTGCAGGTCCGTGAACATGCAGAGCACGGTGTCGATCTCGCCGGCGTTCGCGAGCTCTTCGAGCTGCTTCACGTCGAGCTTGCCGGTCGGATGCGTCATCGGTCCCCCTCTTCGATGTGTCGGCGCATCTCGTGCACCGTTGCCGGTGGCTGTCAAACGGCTCCCGTGACGGTGGCGGGGGGGGGG
>JBBDWS010000089.1:0-19415 GCA_040902755.1 Actinomycetota bacterium | reverse complement strand
CCCCCCCCCCCCCCCCCCCCCCCCCCCCCCCCCCCACCACCGGCTGAGATCGCTGTCTACCCGACCGGTCCTTCCGGTGGCTTCCCCGTGGTCTCGCCGCGAAGGATCGCCTCCTGTTCCGCCCTGGTCGCCACGAATCCCCCCGTCCCTTCCGTGGGGACGCCCTGCTCCCCCTTCGTGAGCGCGAACTCCTCCTCGGGAGACAGGACGAGGCGGTGCCGTCCGGCGATCGCGAAGTACAGGACGCCGAGGACGTAGTAGATCGCCACCCCGTACACGCCGGGGCGGTAGGCCTCGTTCAGGAAGATCGAGACGAGCGCGACCACCGCGATGATCCCGGCGATCGCCGCACCTGGGACCCCCCACGGGCTTCGGAACGGACGGATGATGTTCGGCAGGTTTCGACGCAGCAGGATGAACGAGAGGCACTGCAGGCTGTACGAGATCACGGCGGCGAACACCGCCATATTCAGGACGGCCGCCACGACCTGGGCCGCTCCCTCTCCTCCCTGACGCTGCAGGTACCAGACGAGCATGATGACCGCGTACCCCACCAGGGCGCCGGCGACCAGGGCAACGTGCGGGGTCTTGCGCTCTCCATGCGTGACCGAGAGGAACTTCGGGAAGTAGCCCGCTCGAGACAGCGAGTACGTGTTCCTGCCGTAGGCATAGATGATCGTGAAGAAGCTCGCCACGAGCCCGATCACGCCGAACAGCGCGAGGATCGACGCGGCGAACCCTTCGCCGAACACGCCTCGGAACCCGTCGAACAGCGGAGTGCCCGAAACGCCGATCACGGCCGCGCCGCCGTCGACCCCCGTGTTCAACGTCAGGGTCAGGATGCTGGCGATCAGCAGGGTGTGCATCCCCCAGATCGTTCCCTTCGGAACGTCTCGCTTCGGGTCCATCGACTCCTCGGCGGCCAGCGGCACCTCCTCGATCGCGAGGTAGAACCAGATCGCGAACGGCAGGGCCTTGAAGACGCCGCTGATGCCGAACGGGAGGAACGGTCCTCCTCCGTCGGGCAGGGGATCGCCACCACCCGTCGGGATGTTGAACCACAGGCTCGTGTCGAACTTCCCGGACACGAGCGCCGAGACGTAGAAGACCCCGAGGATCGCGAGCGCGATGATCGTGATCGCGACGGTGAACCGCATGGTCGCCTCGATCCCGATGATGTTGACCCAGACGAACACGGCGTAGAACAACAGCCACCACACGGGCTCGCTGTTCCACCAGGGATCGCCGACGACGTTGAAGAGGTCGACCACGATCGCCTGCATCAGCAGGCCGATCGCGCCGACCACCACGGCCGGCGTGATCACGTACTCCATGTTCTCGGCGAGACCGGTGAGGAACCCTCCCCAGGGTCCCATCGCCGAGCGCGCGAACGAGTACGCCCCGCCGGTGTGCGGCAGCGCCGGCGACATCTCGGCGATGCTGTAGCAGAGGCCGTAGTACATGACGGCGATCACCGCCGTGGCGACCAGGAGCCCGCCGAAACCGCCGACGTCGAGGCCGAAGTTCCAGCCGTAATAGTCGCCGGAGATGACGGCGCCGACACCCAGGGCCCACAGCGACCACACCCCTGCGTGTCGCCGGAGACCTCGGGCCTTGAAGTACTCCTCGCCGACCTCCTTGTAGGTCACCGAGCCGACCTTGCGTTCCGACACGCGGCGCCACCTCCCTGGCTACACGGACCACACGTAGGTCGTTCGGGGCGTATTCCAGCCCGAACGCGGCCGTCATGTCAAACAGGACAGGGGCGCTCGGGCTGCCCACCGGGGGGTTCGCGATGGGGGAACGGGTTGACGACGCTCTTTTGTCGGACAAATACTGTGCTGGCCGTTCGGGAGGGGGAGCCGGTGGGACGTTCGAGGTCCAAGACGGTGTCCGTTCGACGTGACATCGCGACGCGGATCGTCGACGTCCCAGCCGGGAGCCAGCTGCCCCCCGAGCCGGAGCTCGCCGCGGAGCTGGGGGTGTCGCGAGCGACGCTTCGGGAGGCGCTCCGCTCACTGGAGGAGGAGGGGCTCGTCCGCCGAACACGCGGCGCCGGCACCTTCGTCGCCGATCGCCCGAGGATGGTCAACAACCTCGACGCCAACTTCGGCGTCAGCGACGCGATCCTCGGCTCGGGCATGGAACCCGGGACCGACTCTTCCACCGTTCGCGTCGAGGCGGCCTCGGCGGACGAGGCCGACCGGCTGGACATCGAGCCGGGGGAGGACGTCGCGGTGCTCGACCGTATCCGGACGGCAGACGGGCGGCCCGTGGTCCTTTCCCGGGACATCTTGCCGATGCGGCTCGCTCAGGGGGACGAGTCCGTGCTCTCGACCCTCGAGCACGGCTCGATCTACGAGGCGCTCGAGCGCGAGCTCGGCATCGTGATCCACCACGGGCTGGCGACGTTCCAACCGACGCGCGCGGACGGCCACGTTGCGTCGCAGCTTCGCGTTCCACGCGGAGCCCTGCTCCTGTACATCCGGCAAGTGGACTTCGACGAGTCGGGCCGTCCCGTGTTGTCGGCCCACGAGCATCACCTCGCGGAGGCCTTCGAGTTCTCGGTGGTCCGGCGCGGCCCCGGAAGGAGGTACACGTGACGACGAACGTGGGCAAGGCGATGCGGATGAAGCGGGTCGTCGATCCGGCCGGGGCCTCGATCATCTGCGCGCTCGATCACGGGATGACCTCGCCGACGTTCCTCGAGCCACTCGCCGACATCGCGACGCGGGCGGCCGAGACGATCCTCGGCGGCGCCAACGTGATCATGATGAGCAAGGGCATGATCCGCGTCGCGGAGCCGGCGTTCGCCCCGACGACCTCGCTCGCGCTGCTGCTCTCGGCGTCGGGCGATCCAGGCGGGGACCGGCCGCAGATCGTGCAGATCGCCGAGGTCGAGGAGGCGCTCGTGCTCGGCGCCGACGCGGTCGTGCTCTTCACGGCGCTCGGCGGCGACACCGAGCCCGGCATGATCGAGATCCTCGCGCGCGTCGGACGAGAGTGCGCCGCCCTCGGCATGCCGTTCATCGCCGAGGCCGAGTTCCCGACGACGTATGCGACCGTCGAGGAGCTGAAGCAGCAGTACGGGTTCGAGTACCTGCGCCGCAACGTGCGGCTGTGCGCCGAGCTGGGTGCGGACATCGTGAAGACGAACTGGCCCGGTGACCCAGAGTCCTTCGGCAAGCTCGTCGAGGCCACGAGCGGCATCCCCGTCGTGCTCGCGGGTGGTTCGCGGCTGGAGGACAAGGACCTTCTGTGGAGGATGCAGGTCGCGGTCGAGGCCGGCGCGATCGGTTGCTCGGTCGGTCGGAACATCTTCATGCACGATTCGCCTGAAGCGATCACCCGAGCCCTCGCCCGCGTGATCCGCGAACGTTGGAGCGCCGACAAGGCGTACGAAGCCCTCAAGGACGAGCTGGGAGGGACGCGGTGAGAGCGGCGTTCATGACCGACGTGAACGCGGTGGAGGTCCGCGACACCGAGGAGCCGAAGCTCGCTCCCGGCGGCGCGATCCTCAAGGTGGAGGCGTGCGGCATCTGCGGGACCGACGCGCGAACGTTCTTCAACGGGGATCCCGGGGCGCCCACACCCTGGGTTCTCGGGCACGAGCCCGTCGGCGTGCTGGAGGAGGTGGGCCCCGACGCCGATCTCCCGCCGGACGTGAAGCGCGGCGACCGCGTGTTCCTCGGCTCGATCCTCACCTGCGGCGAATGCCGTTGGTGCCTCGACGGGTTCCAGAACCTGTGTGAGCGCCACCTGCTCTACGGCTACGACCCGTTCCCCGGCGCGTACGCCGAGTTGGCCGCGGTCCCCCCGATCGCCATGAAGAACCTGATCCCGCTCCCCGCGGACCTTCCTTCGGACCTCGCCACCGTCGCGGACCCATTCGCGTGCGCGCTGAACGGCGTCGAGGTGCTCGACGTTCGGCTCGGCGACACGGTTGTCATCCTCGGCACGGGTCCGATCGGCTGCTGGCAGGCAGTCATGTGCCGCGACCGCGGTGCCAGCCGCATCTACATGACCGACGTGAAGGAGGACCGGCTCCGGGTCGCGCTCGGCGCCGTCGGGGACTTCGTCGACGACGCGTGGGTCACGGGAGAGGGCGACGACGGCGTGGAGCAGGTGCTCTCGCGAACCGACGGCCGGGGGGCCGAGCGCGTGATCGTCGCGGCGCCCTCGAAGGAGGCGCAGCAGTCGGCGCTCGAGCTCGCGGCCAAACGCGCGCGCGTCGTCTACTTCGCCGGGCTCCCCAAGCACGATCCGATCAGTCCGCTCGATATGAACCAGCTCCATTACAAGGAGCTCGCGATCCTCGGCGCGTACGGCGCCACGCACCGGCAGTACCGGATCACGATGGACTACCTCGACCGGCGCAAGGAGGACCTGGCTGCCGTCGTGACCCACCGATTCCCGCTGGAGCGCATCGACGAGGCCTTCGGGACGATCCGGGCCGGGACCGGACTGAAGATGGTGATCGTTCCCTGACCGGGCCGTACGTGATCGGGTGCGACGTCGGGTCGCAGGGAACGAACTGCGCGCTGTACTCGGCGGACGGGACGCTGGTTTCGTCCTCGTACCAGACGTACGACCTCGCCTTCCCCTTCCCCGGGGCCGCGGAGCAGGACGCGAACGCGTGGAGACCTGCGGTGGTCGCCGGAGTCCGTGAGGTGTTGGCCGAGGTGCCGGAGGGTCCGACCGCCGTGAAGGGGATCTCGTTCGGCTCGCAGCTGGACGGCATGGTCGTGTGCGACGGGGCGGGCACGCCGCTGCGGCCGGCCATGATCTGGATGGATCGCAGGGCGGAGCCGCAGGCCGCGGCCGTCGCCGAACGCATCGATCCGCGAGAGTTCTACCGGGCCGTGGGAGCCAACCTCGACTCGTCCCACGCCGTGTTCAAGGCGCTCTGGGTCCGCGACGAGGAGCCCGACCGGTGGGCCGAGGCCGCGCTGCTGATGACGCCGGGCACCTTCGTGCTGCACGAGGTCGCGGGCGTGGTCGCCGTGGACTACTCGAACGCGTCGTCGATGGCCCTGCTGGACCCGCGCTCGCGGAAGTGGTCCGCGGAGGCGCTCGGCGCGGTGGACCTGCCCGAGTCCATGCTCCCGGAGGTCGTGGCCGCGACGGAGCCGATCGCGACGATCACCCCCGCGTTCGCCGAGGAGAGCGGCCTTGACGCCTCGACGCTGGTCGCCGTCGGATGCGGAGACGAGATGGCGGCGACGCTCGGCGCCGGGGTGTTCGCCCCGGGCGAGGTCTGCGACGTCGTCGGAACGGCCGAGCCGGTCTGCGCGGCCTCGGCGGAGCCGCGCGAGGACCCGACGATGCTCGTCGAGTGCCATCCGCACGCCGACCCCGACGCCTGGCTGCTCGAGAACCCCGGGTTCGTTTCCGGCGGGAACCTGCGGTGGTGGCGCGATCATTTCGCCCCGATCGAGCGGGAAGCGGAGGCGGGAGGGCGCGGCGATGCCTACGACCTCCTGTCGAAGGACGCCGAAGGCGTTCCGCCCGGCGCCGAGGGGCTGGTCTTCGTTCCCGCGATGCAGGGCGCCATGGCGCCCGAGTGGAACGGCGCCGCACGCGGCGTCTTCTACGGACTCACCCTCGCGCACACGCGAGCGCACATGACACGCGCGATCTTGGAGGGAAGCGCCTTCGGTCTCCGCGACATCCTGGAGGCGATGAAGGATGCGGGCCTAGAGGTTCGCCGGCTCACCATCGTCGGCGGAGGAGCCAAGGGCCCGCTCTGGCGCCAGATCAAAGCGGACGTCACGGGCCTGCCGGTACGGGTGCCGACGAGCGTGGAAACCACCGCGACCGGAGCGGCGATCCTCGCGGCGGTCGGCTCAGGCATCCACGGAACCATGGCCGGCGCCGTCGACGCGTTCGTCGCGTTCCGGCCCGAGGAACACGAGCCGGACCCCGAGCGACGCGAGATCTACGACGAGGCCTACCGCCGCTACCGGGATGTGTACTTCGCGCTGAAGCCGGTGTTCGAGCGGGGTTGACGGTCCATCGTCATCGAGGGGGGATCCGTTGCCAGCCTCCTCGACGCCGGATCCCTCCGGCCACGATCGCCAGCAAGACCGCCAGTGCAGCGGCGGGAACGACGCCGAGCCCGTTGGCGGACCATGCCCAGAGGGTGCCGCCCACGAACGCGACGATGCCCATCACGAGCAAGCGCTGTACCCCCACGACCGAGTAGGAGAGCAGGAACGTAAGCAGCATGTACGTCGGGAGCCAGAAGTCGAAACCGCCCTCGGGCCGCACGCGGAGGCCCCCAACGCCGAGCAGTCCTTCCATCACCGAGCGCGCCTTCCCGTCGGTCAGTCCTCCGGCGTGACGTATGCGGCGGTGATCCCGCCGTCGACGATCAGCGAAGCTCCGGTCATGTACGACGAGTCGTCGGAGGCCAGGAACAGCGCCGCCTTCGCGAGCTCCTCCGCTCGGCCGAGCCGGCCGATCGGGATGTGCACGAGCCGGCGCCGGCGCCTCGCCTCGTCGGAGAGGAGCTCCATCAGCAACGGCGTCTCGATCGGGCCGGGGCAGAGCGCGTTACAGCGGATCCCTTTCCGCGCGTATTCGACGGCGATCTCCCGGGTCATCGCGAGCACGGCGCCTTTCGATGCCGTGTATGCGGTCTGCGACGTCGCCGCTCCGAGCCATGCGACGAACGACGCGACGTTGATGATGGAGCCGCCACCGGATGCGATCATCGCCGGGACCCCGTACTTGCAACCGAACGCCACACCCTTGACGTTGATCGCCAGCGTCGTGTCCCAGATCGACGCGTCGGTCAGGTGCACGGAGCCGTCGTCGGGGAGCATCACCCCGGCGTTGTTGTAGAGCACGTGCAGGTCGCCGAACCGCTCCACGGCGGTGTCCACCATGTGCTTCGCGTCGTCCTCGCTCGAGACGTCGGCATGGACGTACGCGGCCTCGCCGCCCGTGCCCTCGATCTCCTTCGCGACGGCCTCGCCGGCCTCGTCCGCGACGTCCGTGAGCAGCACCTTGGCGCCCTCGCCTGCGAAGAGCCGCGAGGCGACCATCCCCATCCCGCTCGCCCCGCCGGTGATCAGCGCCACCTTACCGTCGAGCCGTCCCATCGTTCCTCCTGCGTCGCGCTCGGCTCCCGTCAAGCCGCGTGGAACGAGCGGAGCATACGGGCTCGTGGAGAAGCGGGGAACCTGAGCGTGGCCTTCCGGCCTATCATCCGTTCCTGGGAGGGGAGCGGCCAAAGAGCGGGAGGAACCATGTCGACGGAACTGCTGGTGCTGGCCGGAGAGCGGACGTCCGCGGCGGATGGAGCGAGCTCGTCGGTCATCGAACCCGGAACGGGCGAACCGATGGCCGAGGTCGCCGAAGCGAGCGTCGAGGACGCGAAGCGCGCGGTCGACAGCGCCGTGAAGGCGTTCGACGAGGGCGCCTGGCGGCAGATGAACGCGACCGAGCGCGGCCGCGTCCTGCTCCGCGCTTCGACGTTGTTCCGCGACCGCCTGGAGACCTTCGCGGCCACGGAGTCGCGGAACGCGGGGAAGCCGATCAACGCAGCTCGAGGCGAGATGGGGATCGTCGCCGATGTGCTCGAGTACTGGGGCGGCGCACCGAACAAGATCTTCGGCGAGACGATCCCCGTTCAAGATCCCGGGCTCGACGTGACCATGCGCGAGCCCGTCGGCGTGTGCGCGCTGATCACACCGTGGAACTTCCCGCTCGTCATCGCGTCGTGGAAGATCGCTCCCGCCCTCGCGTGCGGGAACGCGATCGTCGTGAAGCCCGCCACCTACACGCCGCTCTCCGTCTTGATGCTGGCGGATCTCCTCGTCGAGGCGGGCCTGCCGCCCGAGACGATCAGCGTGCTGCCCGGGCCGGGCTCGACGGTCGGCACGGCGCTCGTGACCGACCCGCGCGTCAACAAGGTCGGGTTCACGGGGTCGACCGCCGTCGGCGCGCAGATCATGAAGCAGGCGGCCGACAACATCACGCGGATCTCGCTCGAGCTCGGCGGCAAGTCCGCGAACGTCGTGTTCGCCGACGCGGATCTGGACCTCTGCGTCGAGAAGTCGATGTGGGCGATCTTCGACAACACGGGGCAGGACTGCACCTCGCGGGCGCGGATGTTCGTGCAGCGCCCGATCTACGACGAGTTCATCGAGCGGTTGGCCAAGCGGACCGCCGAGCTGAAGGTGGGGCGTCCCGAGGACGAGGGGACCGACCTCGGCCCGATGATCTCGGCGAGCCAACGCCAGACCTCGCTGGACTACCTCGAGATCGGAGTCGAGGAGGGCGCTCGCCTCGTCGCCGGGGGCGAGATCCCTCCCGAGCCCCCGGGAGGCTTCTACATCCGTCCCGCGATCCTGGCGGACGTCGACAACTCCTGGCGGGTCGCGCAGGAGGAGATCTTCGGACCGGTCGCGTGCGTGATGCCGTTCGACACCGAGGAGGAGGCGATCCGCCTGGCGAACGACACGCCGTACGGGCTCTCGGGATCGATCTGGACGCGCGACCTCGGGCGGGCGATCCGCGTCGCGAAGGGGATCCGCACCGGCGTCATCTCGGTCAACAGCGCGCACAGCGTTCACACCGAGGCGCCGTTCGGCGGGTTCAAGCAGAGCGGGATGGGCCGCGAGATGGGGATGCACGCCGTGAACCTCTACACCGAGGTCAAGAACGTGTTCTTCTCGCAGGAGTAGAACGAACGCTCGAAGGGCAACGCGATGGGGGACTGGCGGAGCGCGCTGAGGTCGGATCCACTGCCCTGGCTCCTCGAGCAGGACGCGCCCGCGGTTCGACACCTCGCGCTCCGCATGCTGCTCGATGAGCCGGAGGACGCACCCACGGTGCGCAGGGCACGTTCGCGCGCGATGAGGGTCGATCCGATCGCGGCGGTCCTCGATGCGCAGGAGTCCGAGGGGTATTGGGTCAAGCCGGGGAGCGGCTACGGTCCGAAATACACGGGCACGGTCTGGTCGGTGATCTTCCTCGACCAGATGGGCGCTGACCCCCGGGATCGGCGGGTCCGGCGAGCCGCGGAGTACGTCCTCGAGCACTCGATCGCCCGAAACGGCGGGTTCGGCGCGAGCGGGTCGACCAGGGCGGCACCGGCGGACTCCTCCGTGTACCACTGCCTGAACGGGAACCTGTTGCGGGCCGTGATCGGGTTCGGATACCTCGACGACCCGAGGACACAGGGCTCGATCGGCTGGGAGGCGCGTTCGATCGTCGGCGAAGGGTTCGAGGGCTATCACCGCTGGGGGACGAGCGGCCCGGGGTTCTCGTGCGCGATCAACGGAACGCTTCCCTGCGCGTGGGGCGCGAACAAGGCGCTCCGGGGCCTCACTCGGATCCCGGCCCGGCGCCGGACGGCGCTCGTTCGCCGCGCGATCGATTCGGGCAGCAAGCTCCTGTTGTCGATCGATCCCTCGACGGCGGAGTACCCGACCGACACGAAGGTCTCGGGCTCGTGGTTCAAGCTCGGCTTCCCCCTCGGATACGTCGGTGACGTGCTGGAGACCCTCGAGGCGCTCGCGGACGCCGGACGAGCCAAGGACCCGCGTCTGGGCAACGCGATCGAGTGGGTCCTGTCCCTTCAGGACGACCGCGGACGGTGGCGCAACCGTCACGCGTACAACAAGAAGACCTGGGGCGAGGTCGAGCCTCAGGGCGCGCCGAGCAAGTGGGTCACGCTGCGTGCGTGTGCGTTCCTCAAACGCGGGGTGGCCTAACGTGACGACCGCGCTGCCACTCGCCGCTGTCACCAGCTCCGCGATGGACCGGTCCGCCGCGGCGGGCGGTTGATAGGCTCGCCCGATCATGGAGCTTCCCGAGGAACTCGCGAGCCGGCCGCCGAGGAACGCCGGTTTCCAACCGACGGCGACGCTCACGCTCGATGCCTACGCGCGCCTGAAGGGCGAGCTCGAGGAGCTGACGTCGGGCGGTCGCAGCAACATCGCCGAGCGCCTCAAGGCGGCGCGTGAGCACGGCGACATCCGCGAGAACGCCGAGTACGATGCGGCGAAGAACGAGCAGGCGTTGATGGAGGCGAGGATCCGCACTCTCCAGCGGATGCTCCGCGACCCCGACATCGTCGAGGCTCCTTCGGCTTCCGAGCTCGTTGGACCGGGCATGCTCGTCACGCTGCGCCCCCTCGACGACGACGCGCCCGAGGAGGAGACGTACCTGCTGGCCGAGTCCGCCGAGGAGCGCGCGCCCGGCGTGCGGACGATCACGACCACCTCGCCCCTTGGCACCGCGGTCCTCGGCGCGCGTCTCGAGGACAAGATCGCCTACGAGGCACCCGGCGGAAGCTTCCGGTACCTCGTGGTCGGGTTCGAACCCAGGCCCTGAGGGCAGGACGGTGGACGAAGGCTCGCCCGAGCGCGGCACCGAGGAGCGGGAGAACGCTCCCCGGATCCGCGACATGCCGGCGCCTCGTCAGGCGACGGGTCTGGCCGCCAAACCGTTGCGCTGGATCTTCACGTGGCCGTACCGGGTCGTGCTCGCCGGCGTGTACCGGATGGGGTTCCGGCCGTGGCATCTGACCCTGTTGGCGCTGGCCACGAGCGTCTGGGCCGGAGTGCTGCTGCTCCGCGGCGACCGCCTCGTCCCGGGATTGCTGCTCATCCCGGCGGGACTGCTCGACATCCTGGACGGCGCTGTCGCGCGGCTACGAGGCGAGGAGAGCCGGCTCGGCGCCTTCCTCGACTCGGTGTTGGACCGGATCTCCGATCTGATCCTGTTCGGGTGCCTCTACTGGTCGCTCGCGGGGCAGGGCCACCGGCTGGAGGCCGCGCTTGCGCTGGCCACGCTGGTGATCGCGCTGTTCGTCAGCCACATCCGCGCCGAGGCCGAGGCGGCGGGCGTCGCCCTCTCGGAGGGGTTCTTCCAGCGCCTCGAGCGCCACGTCGCGATGATGATCGGGCTGCCGATCCCGCACGCGCTGCTTCCCGCGCTGACCGTCCTCACCACGCTGGGTGGGATCACCGTGGTCCAGCGCGGGTGGACCGCGCTCGTGCGCATCCCGGCCGTCGCGGGGCCGCGTCCGCCACGGCGAGGCTGACGCGTCCGGGAGGGCTCACCCTCCCCGCGCCGGATGGGAGAAGATGCAGCGGGTCCCACACGAGGAGCGCAGTTGGAGAACGGTTTCCAGCGCGTCGCATCGCTGGCCGAGGTCCCCGAGGGCGAGCTCCGCGCGTTCGACCTCGCTCGAGGACGGGTCACGATCGTGCACGTGGAGCAGGAGCTGTTCGCGCTCGCCGACGAGTGTCCTCACGACCTCGGGTCGCTCGCCGACGGCGAGCTCGGCTCGGACGAAGACACCGTGATCTGCCCCGGTGACGGGAGCGAGTTCGACCTGCGCACGGGCGAACCGCTCGAGGGCCCGGCCGTCGACCGTGTGCCGCTCTTCGCGGTCCGTGTCCGGGAAGGATGGATCGAGATCGGCCCCGAAGCCGAGACCGGAGCCGAGGGAGGTATCTGATGCCGCAGGAGATCCAGCCGCAGGCGATCGTGATCTTCGGGGCTTCCGGCGACCTCACCAAGCGCAAGCTCCTGCCCGCCTTCTACAACCTGTTCGTGAGCGGTCTGATGCCGAAGGGGTTCGCGATCGTCGGCTACTCGCGGACGGAGATGTCCGACGAGGAGTTCATCGAGGACGCCCACGAACACATCAAGCAGTACTCGCGACACGCCCCCGAAGGGCAGGTCTGGGTCGATTTCGCCCGGCACCTCTCCTACCTCCCCGGCGAGTTCTCTCAGCCGTACGCGATGAAGGGACTCGCCGAGCACCTGGAGCGGTTGGACGAAGAGCACGGGACGCACGGTGGCCGCTTCTTCTACGCGGCGACGCCCCCGGCCGCCTATCCCGACATCGTCCGCCGGCTCGGCGAGGCGGGCCTGAACAAGGACGCGAAGATCGTGATCGAGAAACCGTTCGGGCGCGATCTGCACAGCGCGCGCGAACTGAACGCGACGATCCACGAGGTGTTCGACGAGACGCAGGTTTTCAGGATCGACCACTACCTCGGTAAAGAGACCGTCCAGAACATCCTGGCATTCCGGTTCGCGAACGGGATGTTCGAACCGATCTGGAACCGCAGGTACATCGACCACGTGCAGATCACCGTCGCGGAGAAGATCGGCATCGAGGGACGCGGTGCGTTCTACGAGCAGACCGGCAACATCCGCGACATGATCTCGACACACCTGTTCCAGACGATGACCTTCATCGCGATGGAGCCGCCCATCTCCTTCGAGCCCGAGCGGCTCCGTGACGAGACGGTGAAGGCCTTGCGCGCCACGCAGTTGTGCGACCCGACGAGGGTCGTGCGAGGTCAGTACCGCGGGTATCGGCAGGAGCCGAGCGTCTCCGACGAGTCGACCGTCGAGACCTTCTCCGCGATGCAGCTGGAAGTCGACAACTGGCGATGGGCCGGCGTCCCGTTCTACCTGAGGACCGGCAAGGCGCTGAAGGAGAAGGTGAGTGAGATCACGCTCAAGTTCCGGAAGGTCCCGTTCAACGTGTTCAAGGGCACGGAGGTGGACCTCTCCAAGCGGGACCACCTGACGATCCGGATCCAGCCGAACGAGGGCATCAGCATCGCCTTCAACGCGAAGCAGCCGGGCCCCGGGATGAAGCTCGGGCGCGTGACGATGGAGTTCGACTACGCCGAGGACTTCGCGCAGGCCGAGATCGCCGACGCCTACGAGCTCCTGATCCTCGAGGCCTTGGAGGGAGACCACTCGTTGTTCATCCGCCAGGACGGCGTCGAGCGGGCGTGGGAGATCCTCCAACCGGTGCTCGAGAACCCTCCGGCGATCACGTTCTACGAGCCCGGGACCTGGGGTTCGCCGGAGGCCGACGCGCTGATCGCCCCGAGGAAGTGGCACATCAGCGGCGAGGACGACGTCCACGACTACCAGAGCGGGATGTTCCGGATCCCGGAGGCGCCGCGCTAGGCGCGTGGTGCGCTCCGCTACTTGAGCCATAGGCGCGGCGCCCGGTAGGCTTCGCCCCCTTCCCCGACCCAGGAGGACGACGTGAGCGAGCGCACGCGCTTCGACCTTCCGCAGGACCAGATCCCCGCCGCGTGGCAGAACCTGCTCCCGGTGATGGCCCAGGCAGGGATCCCGCTCCTTCCACCTCTGCACCCGGGCACGAAGGAGCCGGTGACCCCGGATCTGCTGGCCCCACTGTTCCCCGAGCCGCTGATCCTGCAGGAGGTGTCGACCGAGGAGTGGATCGACGTCCCCGGTGAGGTGCTCGACGTCTACCGGATCTGGCGGCCGTCCCCGCTGTTTCGCGCCGATCGCCTGGAACGCGCCCTCGACACTCCCGCCCGGATCTACTTCAAGTACGAGGGCGGCTCGCCGGCCGGGTCGCACAAGCCGAACACGGCGGTGGCGCAGGCCTTCTACAACAAGCAGGCGGGGGTTCGGCGCCTGTCGACGGAGACCGGGGCAGGCCAGTGGGGCTCCTCGCTCTCGATGGCGTGCAGCTTCTTCGACCTCGAGTGCCTCGTGTTCATGGTGAAGGCCTCGTACGAGCAGAAGCCGTACCGGCGGATCTTCATGGAGACGTTCGGCGCCGAGGTCCGGCCCTCGCCGTCCTCCACGACCGAGGCCGGGAAGAAGATCCTGGAGCAGGCGCCGGACTCGACGGGTTCGCTCGGCATCGCGATCAGCGAGGCGATCGAGATCGCCGCGACGAGCGGCGACACGAACTACTCGATCGGCTCGTGCCTGAACCACGTGCTCCTGCACCAGACGGTCGTGGGTCTCGAGGCCAAAGCGCAGATGGAGCTCGCCGGGGATGTGCCCGACGTCGTGGTCGGCTGCGTCGGCGGAGGCTCGAACTACGGCGGGCTCGCGTACCCGTTCATGGCCGATCGCTTGCGCGGGGTCACGCCCGACATGCGGTTCCTTGCGACGGAGCCGGCGGCCTGCCCGACGCTCACGAAGGGACGGTTCGCGTACGACTTCGGCGATACGGCCGGGATGACTCCGTTGTTGCCGATGTACACGCTCGGTCACGACTTCATCCCGGCTCCGGTGCACGCCGGGGGACTTCGGTACCACGGCGACTCGCCGTCCCTGTCGCTCCTCGTGAAGCACGGCCACATGGAGGCCGAGGCGTACACGCAGAACGACGTGTTCGAGGCCGCCGTGCTGTTCGCGAAGACACAGGGGATCATCCCGGCGCCCGAGACGGCACACGCGATCCGGGGAGCCGTCAACGAGGCGGTCGCGGCTCGCGAGGCGGGGGAGGAACGCGTCATCCTGATCGGGTTCTCCGGCCACGGGCACTTCGACATGCAGGCCTACGACGACTACCTGAACGGCCGGCTGCCCGAGGTCGAGTTCGACCCCGCGGCCGAGGAGGCCGCGCTCGCCCGCCTGCCGGAGGTGCCGATCGGCTGAACGCATCGAGGTGCGGGTGCTGGAGGCCGGCGACCTCGACGAGCTGAACCGTTCGCTGCCGGTCTGGAGCCGCGACGAGTACGCGCGCCGACTCGTCGCGCGGGAACACAGCCAGTTGCTGCAGGTCGTCGCGTGGGACGGCGAGGTCCCGATCGGCAGAGGGATGGTCCTGTTCCCCGAGCACGAGGAGTACTCGGTCTCGGCGACGCGCGAGGGCTGCGCGGAGGTCCGTGACGTGTTCGTGCTCCCCGAGCGCCGCCGATCGGGTGTCGCGCGCGCGATCATGCAGGCGCTCGAGGACGCATCGCGTGCGGAGGGGTGGCCCCGGATCGGGCTTGCGGTGGCAACCTCGGACGGTGCCGAGCCGGCCCGTCGGTTGTACGAAGCCTTGGGCTATCGCCTGGCGCACGGTCCGTTCATCTCGAGCACGACGCTCCCGAGCGACGACGGCCCGCTCCCCGTCGGCTCGGCGATGACCTATCTCGTCAAGGAGCGCTGACCTCCTTCAGCCGGCGCTCGAGGAAGGCGCGTTCGGTCTCGTTCGAGGCCAGCTGAAGCGCTCGCCGGTACGCGACCGCGGCCTCTTCGCGCCGGTCGAGCCGGCGCAGCAGATCTGCGCGCGCCGAGTGGAACAGGTGATAGCCGTCGAGCTCCTCCGCGAGGGCATCGACCAGCGACAGCCCTCGGTCGGGGCCGTCGGCCATCGCGATCGCGACGGCGCGGTTGAGCTCGATCACCGGTGAGGGAGTCATCTGCTCCAGGCGTCCGTAGAGGGCCGCGATCTCCGGCCAGTCCGTGTCTTCGGGCCGCGGCGAGCGGGCGTGCTCGGCCGCGATGGCGGCCTGCGCCTGATAAGGGCCGGGACGGCCGGCGGCCTCCGCCGCGACGACCATGGAGAGGCCTTCGTCGATCATCGGGTGGTCCCATCGCGAGCGGTCCTGGTCCTCGAGCAGCACGAGTGCGCCATCGGCGGACACGCGCGCCTCGCGGCGCGAATGCTGGAGCAGCATCAGCGCGACGAGACCGATGACTTCGGGTTCGGGCATCAGCGCGTGCAGGACCCGGGCGAGCCGGATGGCTTCGTCGCCCAGATCGACGCGGACGAGCGATCCAGACGTCGCCGAGTACCCCTCGTTGAACACGAGGTACAGGACGGCGAGGACGCCGGGAAGTCGTTCGGGCAGGAGCTCCTGTGGCGGGACGCGGTACGGGATCGCCGCGTCTCGGATCTTGCGTTTCGCCCGGACGATCCGTTGCGCCATCGTCGTCTCCCCGACGAGGAACGCCCGGGCGATCTCGCCGGTCGAGAGACCACCGAGTGTCTTCAACGTGAGCGCGACGCGTGCCTCGAGCGCGAGCGCCGGGTGACAGCACGTGAAGATGAGACGGAGGCGGTCGTCGGGGATCCCACTCACGTCACTCTCGTCTCCTTCGAGCGCCTCGAGCTCGGCGAGCCGAGTGAGCGCATCCGTGCGTTCGGCAAGCGTGCGTTCGCGGCGGAGTCGGTCGATCGCTCGGTTGCGCGCCGTCGTTGCGATCCACGCGCCGGGGTTCCTCGGCACCCCCCGCTCGGGCCAGGTGCGGAGCGCCTCGGCGAACGCCTCCTGCACGGCGTCCTCGGCCAGCTCGAAGTCGCGCAGGATCCGGATCAGGGTCGCGACCGCACGCCCCTGTTCCTGCCGGAACAGGCGGTCGACGACCTCGCGCGCATCCGCTCCTACGACGGCTGATCGAACTCCATGATCGGGCGGACCTCGACCGATCCGCGGCTCACGCTCGGGATCTTCGACGCGGCCTCGATCGCCTGATCGAGGTTGTCGCACTCGAGCAAGTAGTAGCCGCCGAGCTGCTCCTTCGTCTCGGTGAAGGCGAGATAGCGTCCGAGCTGGTAGGCTCAGCCGGCATAAGGAGGGAGCATGGGCAAGCGTGCGGCCATCTACCTGCGCATCTCGCAGGACAGGGTACGCGAGGAGGAGGGTGTCGAGCGTCAGGCCGAGGATTGCCAGAAGCTCGCACAGGATCGCGGGCTGGAGGTCGTGGAGGTCTACTCCGACAACGACATCAGTGCCAGCACCTACTCGCGCAAGGTCCGTCCGGCCTACCGCCGGCTGCTCCAGGACATCGAGGCGGACCGGATCGACTGCGTCGTTAGCTACCACACGAAGCGGCTGTACCGGAAGCCGGAGGACCTGGAAGGGCTCATCACGCTCGCCGAGCGTCACCGCGTGAAGTTCTTCACGGTGAAGTCCGGCGACCTGGACCTCAACACCGCGACCGGCAAGATGGTGGCGCGGATCATGGCCGGCGTCGGCGCGGCCGAGTCCGACGAGATTTACGAGCGTGTCGAGCGCCAGCGCGTCCAGCAGGCCGCGAAGGGCAAGCGGCAGGGGGGTGGTCGCCGGCACTTCGGCTACAACTTCGACATGACGCTGCGCCCGGACGAGGCGAAGGCGATCGAGGAGACGGCACGGAAGCTCCTCGCTGGCGCGTCCCTGTACCGCTGCGCGCAGGACCTGAATACGGCCGGGCTCCGCACGCCCGACTCGAAGAAGAAGCCGGGCGGACCATGGCGCGTCGGCAACCTGCGGCGTCTGATGATGCGGCCGACTCTCGCGGGCATCCGTGAGCACCGTTCCACTATCCGCCGCGACGCGACCGGCAAGGTGATCGGCGGCGGCAAGCTGCTGGGAACCTACCCGGCCGAGTGGCCCGCGATCCTGACCGAAGATCAGCACCGGCTCCTCGTCTCCCGGCTCGCGACGAACGGGAACGGCAACGGCGTTCGTCTCGGCGCGCGCAAGTACCTGCTCGCCGGGCTGCTCCGGTGCTCGTTCTGCAACAGCATCCTGGTCGGCTCCGGCGGACGGTACGTGTGTGACCGTGGCCGTTCGGCCGGCTGCGGCAGGGCGCGCGTCGATGCACGGGCGATGGAGCGGATGGTCCTGGACCGCGTGGGCGGGCTGTACGGGCTCTCTGAGGCCGCGCAGAGGGACGAGGAGGCGTCCAGGGTCGAGGACGAGCTGCTGGGCGAGCTGCGGGAGCTGGAGGAGCGACTGGACGCGCTCGCGGACAACATCGAGCTGGACGAGCGACAGCTCGCTCGGCGCTCGAAGGCGCTCCGCGAGAAGCGCGACCAGCTCCAGCGCGAACTTCAGGCCACGGCTCCGGCCGCGCCGATCCCAACGCGCGAGGAGTTGGAGGCCGAGTGGGCGCGGTGGGCCGCGTACGAGCAGGCGACGGCGAAGGCGATCGACGCATCGGTGCCCGAGGACGACATCCCCACGATCGAGTTGACCGACGACGACATCGCGCGGATGCGGGAGCACGTCCAGGCGTTCGTCCGCGAGGTCAGCGTGAAGATCACGAGCACGTCCCCGAAGGCGTTCGACAGGAAGCTCGTCACGATCAAGGCGGCGGCATGACGCGCCGGCGGCGACTCACGTTCGACGAGGTCGTGCGCGCTCTCGGTGACGGTCGTTCTCCCGAAGCCGACGAGGCGTGGAGCATCCTCCTGGACGAAGTCGAGGAGGATGATCGACTCGACGAGCTGGTTCGGCGTGTCATGCGCTGGCACACGATGGGCACGCTCGGCGATCCCGACTAGCAACAACTCCCGAGCCCGTAGGCTGCTCCGGCGCTGCTGCTTTTGACCCAAAGCAGCACTCGTCGAACGTGTGACCCTCAGTCGAAGGGGTCCGGCGCCGGCGGCTCCGTCCAATCGTCGGGGACGAAGTCGGGGACAACCTCCGCCGACTTGGCTGTCACGGCCAGGTTCGGCGGAATCTCCCCGCGGAGCATGGCTCGAAAGTTCGGACCGAGCTCGATCTCAAGGGCGATGGGGGAAAGCGGGTTCTCTCCCAGCACGTCACGGATCGCTCGCTCGGCATCGAACAACGGACAGAGCGCGCACCGCGGGAACACCCCGTAGGAGAACCGGAACTGGCACCTGCCGTAGGAGGCCAGCTGCGAGGAGGCGCACCAGGCCATCTCCTTGGCGTGGTAGGGGGAGACGGTCTCCTCATCCTGGTAGACCTCGCTCGCCCTCCAGTGCCACACGCGCTGGATGAGGGCGGCCAAGGCGGCGTAGACACTGGCGTCTCGGTCCAGGGCAAACCTGGCTCGGTACCGGCCGGGCTCGATCTCGGCGACGGATGGGGCGCCCTTACGAGCCTCGGCCACGGCCCGGGCGAACCGCTTGGAGCGCGAGGGGCCGAACTCGACCGTGAACGACGTGCTCAAGCGTCCGCCCTCCTCCTCGTGTAGCTTGCGATAATACCGCTCGCGCCTGGCCTAGGATTGCGGAAGTGCCGCGAACGAGCAAGCCCCGGATCCTGCCCCCGCTTCGTCCCGACGTGTTCCTGATGCTGGAGCATCCCCCGCGGCGCGACCGGCACCCGGCCCTCGTGTACCTGGACGGGTTCTCCATGCCGAACTCGCGCCGGGCGATGACGCGGGCGCTTGAGCGGATCGCCGCGCTCATCCGGGTACCGATCCCGGACCTCTACTGGTGGGGGATCCCCAACGACCACCACTGGGCGATCCGGGAGGAGCTGGCCAAGCGGTACGCGCCGGCGACCGCCAACCAGTCCCTGTCCGCGCTTCGTGGGGTGTTCGGGGTCGCGTACGAGATGGGGATGATCCAGGAGGACCGCTACCTGGCAGCCCTGGCGATCCCGTTGGTCCCGTCGCGCGGCACCCCGGCGCGCACCCCGTCCACGCGGCAGATCGACCGCCTCATCGGCACCGCCCAGGGGCAGGCGGATCCCAAGGGGCTGCGAGATGCCGCCCTGATCGGCGTGCTCGCCGGCGTGGGCCTGAAGCGCTCGGAGGTGGCGGCGCTTCGGCTCGCGGACTACGAGCCCGGCACCGGAAAGCTCAGGGTCGGGACCGACACGTTTCGGCTCGGGCAGCGCGAGCGGGCGCTCCTTCGAGCCTGGATCTCCTATCGCGGCCGTGCCCACGGTCCGCTGTTCCTGCCGATGAGAAAGGCCGGCAGG
>JBBDWS010000088.1:19176-24484 GCA_040902755.1 Actinomycetota bacterium | reverse complement strand
CGCGAGGGTCCGGGCATCGGCGATCGTCGCGACGAAGATCTGGACGCCCTCGTTGCTTGAGGGCCGCCGGCAGTTCGAGGCCCAGCTCGCCGCGTTCGGCGGACGCGTCGAGATCGAGCAGATCCACAACCTCGTCGCGTGGCGGGAACACATCATCTGGCTGGAGGAGGAGGTCAAGGCGGGCCGCGTGGCGCTCATCGGGGCCACGCACTGGAACGAGTCGATGTTCGGCGAGCTGATCGAGGTCATGGAGACCGGCCACGTGGACTGCATCCAGGTCCCGTACAACCCGCTCGAGCGCAGGGCTGCGCGCGACGTCTTGCCGCTGGCGGAGGAGATGGGCATCGGCGTGATCGCGATGCGCCCGTTCGCCGAGGGCGCGCTCCTCACTCGGGGACCGAAGGACCCGGGCGTGCTGCGCGACCTCGGCGTCGAAACATGGGCGCAGGCGCTCCTGAAGTGGACGCTCAGCGACCGCCGGGTGCAGGTTGCGATCCCGGCGACCTCCTCGGTGGAGCACGTCCGATCGAACGCAGCGGCCGGCGAGCCGCCGTGGTTCGACGAGGAGCAGCGCCGTCTCGTGGAGCGCCTCGCCGCGCCATAGCCCGCCGTTCGCGGGCGCGGGCTCGCTCGGAGCGGACGCTCAGAGGAGGGGTTCGACCGCGAGGATGCCGGTGCGGTAGGCCTCGCAGCCTCCCGCGGCGTCGCCCGAGACGCGAAGCAGGTCCCCGAGCACGCGGTAGGAGACGGCGATCCCCACCGGCTGTTCGGTGCGCTCGTACAGCTCCACCGCCGAGCGAAGGTGCTTCTCAGCTCCGGCCGTGTCGAGCTCGAGCATCACCTTCCCGAGCTCGAGGTGGGCGTAGGCGAGCTCCGGATCGTCGCCGGTCCCGAGGAGCGCGATCGATCGTTCCAGCAGGACGCGCGCGCCGTGCACGTCGCCTTCGATGTGGGCGACCCGCGCGAGCTCGTTCAACGCCCTCGACAGGTCCTTCGTGTTGCCCGTGCGCTCGAAGATCGTGCGGGCCTCCTCGAGCTCGCGCCGCGCCCCCTCCAGATCCTCCTCCCGCGACAGCACGTAGCCGCGGGCGAGGTGAGCGCCACCCATCTCGGTCAGGAGCCCGAGTTGCCGGTAGGCGTCCTCGGCTCGCTGAAGCGAGGCGGTCGCGTCTTCGACGCGTCCGGCGGACAGGTATTGGCGCGCGACGTTCATGTGCATCTGCGCGATCCGCGCGGGGTCGGACACGCGCGGGACGAGCCGTTCGAGCTCCGCCGCCGATCCTGCGGCTTTCCTCATCAGGCCGAGGTCGAGATAGAAGTAGGTGAGGCCGGCGTGAACCCTGCCGAGCGCGTCCGGGTCCTTCAGGCCGGCGCGCTCGATCTCGTCGAGCAGGCTCTCGAGCAAGAAGATCGCGTATCGGACGTCGCCGAGCGCAGCGAAGCAGGTGGCCTTCCCATCGACGGCATCCGCTCGTGCCGTCGGTGGCTCGTCCTGAAGGAGCTCGTCGGCGCGCTGGTAGCGCTCCAACGCGTGCTCCGGACGACCGACGCGTTGCAGCCACAGGCCGCGGATCTCTTCGGTCTTCGCTTCGAGCCGGGGAAGTTCGTAGCGCCTTGCCTCCCGGGCGATCTGGCCGAGTTTGCCGTCGGCCTCGTCGAACCGGCCCTCGGATACCGCGATCCGAGCCTCCTGCAGGTTGAGCCGCAGGCGTGGCTCGACTTCGGGGGATCGGCCCGTGAGGAGCTCCTCCACGTCGACCCCCAGGTTGGACGCGAGATGCTCGAGAGCCTCGCGCGACGGCCGTCGCCGCCCGGCCTCGATCGTGCTGATGTACGCGTGCGTGTACCGGGGCGCTCCGAGCTGCCGCTGGGTGAGCCCTCGGCCCCGGCGGAGGCGGCGCAGCCTGGTGCCGAGCTGGTCTTTTTCCATGGTCCTCCCCCCTCAACCTCGGCCGGGGACGTGCCGAACTTAACCATCGAAGTTGCTCATAGACAAGCAGATAGTTACATTCTGCGCGCCATCGGGACGCGAAGGAGGAGCCGATGCGCGCAGGGGGATGGAAGGTACGGGCCAGGCACCTGGCGATCACGCTGGGGGCGCTCGCCGCGATGCTCGTTGCGGGCGGCGCCGGCTGGCCGAAGCACTGATCCCATGACGAGGGAGGTGGGTTCCGGGGAACCCTCTCCTTCCGATGACGGCGTTCCCCGGGAGGAGCGAGCGATGGATATGGAGGTTGGGCTCCAAGAGCGGTACTACCGGCTCGAAGGCACGGTGTTCCGCGTGCGCCTCGACCGTCTCGACCACGGTTGCGCGTACCTGCGCGCCGGCCGCTGGGTCTGGACCCCTATCACCTCGGGCGGTGTGATCGGCAACCCGAACGCGCAGCCTCTTTCTCCGCACGAGTCCGAGGCCTACCGAGCGATCGATTGAGCCACGCCGGAGCCGGGGGTTAGGCCCTAGCCCCCCATCAACCGGCTCCGGCGTCCCCCTTCACGAGTCCCGGAGCCGGAAGTCGTCCATGAACGCCCGCAACGCCCGGGCGGCAGTGTGGCGGGTCCGGGCGAGAAGTTCCACACGCGTTCGTTCACGGGCCCGTCCTCCCGGGCGAGGTACCCGTCCGCCACACCCCGACGGCGTTGCGGCCGTCTCGCATCCCGAGCTCAGCTCGCGACCGGCGGTGGCATCCCTTCGATCTCCGACCCGGCGTCGAAACGCCGCTGCCCATCCGCGGTGATCACGGTGACACCTCCGTCCCCCAGCGCCCGCCACGTTCCGCCGTGCCACACCGCGGCCGTCCGCTCGTCGATCCCGGACAGCACGACGTCGGGACGTTCGGCGGCCGCGAGTGCCGACGCCACCCAGTGACGCCCGAACGTTTCGAAGTGCGGGATCACCGCGACCCGTGGCACGAGGCCGAGCGCGGGCAGGTACCTCCGGCGCTCGTCGCCGGGCATCCGCGCGCGCACGAGGGTCCACTCGCCGAGCGCCATCGCGCCGGCGGAGGAGCCGGCGAGCGCCGCGCCGTCCCGCCAGGCGGCGACGATGGCATCCCACAGCGGCGTTCCCGCCAGGATCTTCGGGACCAGTCCGGGATCCCCGCCGACGAGATAGAAGAACCGTCCGGACCGGGCTCGCTCGGCGATGGAGGCCGAGGTGGCGTCGGTCTTACGACGGGCCGGAAGCTCGGTGACCTGCAGACCGAGACGGTCGAACCATCCGACAGCGTTCGAGACGGCGACCTCGGGGTGTTCGCGTGCCGCGGTGGCGAGGACGAACGCCGGCCCGGTCCCGGCGGCGCGCACCAGGAGTTCGTCGTGCGGTTCGTTGCCCGCCTTCAGCTCGTCTCCCCCCACGAGGGCGAGTGGTCCGGGTTCGCCCATCACGTCTCAGCCGCGGTCGCGATGCAAGAGGGGGAGATGCAGCGGTCGTGTGAGGAGGCCTTTGGGCCTGTCCGCCGCTGCCGTTTCCCGGGCCGCCCGGACCGTTCCCCCGATGTCCAGCTCGTCCGGTCGCTCGGGGAAGAGCTCGCGACGGCGCTGGCCGACCCACAGGAACAGGTCGGCGTCGGTCGCCTTCGGCCAGAGCTCGCTCAGTCCCTCCCGGTGGATCGCTTCGACCGTCGGCAGGTAGACGCGGTCGTACCAGTCCGCGGCGATCTCCTCGACGGAGAGCGGCTCTTTCCGCTCCATCATCATGTGGTACCCGTGGATCTTGATGTGCTCCAGGAGCTCGATGTACCCCTGCGGCCGGCTGAACTCGATGCGCGCCTGCGGATGCGTGCGGGCCAACCCCGACTCCTCCATGAAGCGGCGTTGCTGCTCGGCCATGATGATCGCGCCGATGTCCGCGTCGGGAGGGAGCGGCGTCTGGCTGCGGAGCCGCGTCACCTCGGCGTCGATGAACTCGGTCCCGCGCTGTTTCGCGATCGCGACGCGGTGGTGTCCGTCGACGACGAAATACCGGCCGTCGAGCTCATACACCGAGATCGGCGGGAAGTCGCTTTCGGGGAATGACTGCTCGACCTGCCGCCACCGTTCCTGGATCTTCGAGCGCTTCGGCAGGAAGTCGCGATCGAAGTCCTCGACGCGACTCACCGTGCCGACGATCGCTGCGACCGGGATCGGACGGATCCCCACGTAGGACTGCTCGAACGCTCCCAAGCGTTTCGTGACCTCGTCGAGGGACAGTAGCGGACGGGCATCGCCCCTCCCGGCGACCTGCGACAGCCGCCGGTACGCTTCACGCCGGCGTGCCTTCTTGAAGGTGGACCTGGCCTCGGGTTCGAGATCGCTCATCCGTCGAGATCGATCACTCGGTAGGGGATCACGTTCACGACGCGAGTTTCCTCCAGGTAGCGATCGGGTCGTGGGATGCCGTACGGGTGGATGTGCCCGTGCAGCAGGAGCTTCGGGCGAAGGCGCCGCACCAGTTGGTGGAACGCCTCGAACCCTTCGTGCGGTGCGTCGTCCTCGTCGCCGACACCCTTGGGTGGCGCATGCGTGATGAGGATGTCGACGCCCTTCCCGTCGCGCAGGCGTTTGAGCGTGGCCCGCCTGACCAGCCGTTTGGCGCGGCGGGCCATCTCGCCCTGCGTGTACTGGTTCGGCCCCTTCCGGTACCGGACCGAGCCCCCGAGTCCGGCGATCCGGAGCCCCGCCGCATCCACGATGCGGCCGTCGACGCTCGTGGCCCCGCGAGGACCCGGAGGGTCGACGAGGTGCGGGTTGTCGATCGTGAACGGCCAGACGACGCCTTGGGGGGACGGGATCAGCGCCGGATCGTGGTTGCCCGGCACGAACAGGAGCGGAACGTTCGTGACGTCGACGATCCGCTCGAGATCCTCCCAGGGAAGGTCGCCGCACGAGAGCACGACGTCGGGGCGCGCCTTCGTGAGATCCGGGAGACCCGGATACGGTTCGTCGGCGACGGCGAGGATGCGCGGCATCGGGTTGCGCTCCTCACGATGCCACGCCCGTTGACGATCCGCCTAGCGCAGATCCGCCTCACGACCGACCGCCGGGTGCGTGCCACGTCCTCTCCGATCCTCCTCAGCCGAGCCCTGGAGCCGAGAGTCCGCCGCCGAGGACGCCTTCGACGATGTCGTCCGCGTCGTCGACGACCTCTCCGACCACGTCATCGACCGTCTCTGCGTCGTCGTCCACGACGGTTTCGACGCCGTCCGCGACCGGGTCGACGACCTCATCGACGACCTCATCGATCACCGTCGACTCGGGATCCGGGTCCGAAGCCGGAGCGTCTGCCGGCGGTTGCTCGTCCGGACCGGGCGGCTGGTCCTCGGTCGGGTCC
>JBBDWS010000088.1:11154-19076 GCA_040902755.1 Actinomycetota bacterium | reverse complement strand
GAACGCCGGTGCGGCGGCGAGCAGCTCGAACATCTCTCCGATCGACAGATCGGTCTTCAGGTACCGGGCGGCGGCCGCGACCCAGGGGAGCAGCGCCGCGCTTCCCTCGCTCATCTGGGCGCGAAGCGTCGCGAGCGCGGCGATCATCACGCGTCCGTGATTGAACGACCTGCCGAAATCGCCGGTGGGCAGATCGTGCCGGACGCGGGAGAACGCGAGCGCCTCCCTCCCGCTGAGATGTTCGGGACCCTTGCGGAAGTACGCTCGCGCCCACTGGTCGCTGATCGGATACGGGATCCGCATGTCGAAGCCGCCGACGGCGTTCACCATGTTGCGGAAGTCCTCGAACCCCGTGAGGACGTAGGCGTCGAGCTCGATCCCGGTCAGATGCTCGACCGTTGCGACGAGGAGCTCGGGTCCGCCGACCACGAGCGCGGCGTTGATCTTGTCGCTGCCCCAGCCCGGGATGGCCGCCCACGAATCGCGCGGGATCCCGAGGATGGACACGCGGCCCTTCCGCGGGTTCACCCCGACGACGTGGATCGAGTCGGCGCGGGTCTGCCCGACGGGTTGCCCGGGCCGGGCATCGCTGCCGATGACCAGGAAGAACAGAGGACCTCGGGGCAGGAGTGAGGGGATCAGGTCGGCCGAGGTCGGCTCGCTCTCGAGCTGGGCTCCCTTCGGCACACGGCCGTGGACGTCGTACGACACCACCCGCCATGCGCCGTTCAGCCGGCGCAGGACGTACTCGCCCTCGTGCGTGACCGGCGCCTCCACTTCGCCGGCCTCGGCGGTTCCGGCGAATCGAACCCGCGCGACGGCCGCGACGGGGTGATCGCCCGCGTCGGCGAGGAAGCGAACGGCCAGACGCGCCGGCCTCGGCCGGACGGCGTCCACGAGTCTCGCCGTGGGGCCTAGCGTCAGCTGTGCGACGTCTCGGCTCGCCTGCTCCCGTACGTCGGCGGCGAAGAGCCGGAAGAGCGAGGGGAACTCGCCGCCCTGCCACCGGCTGGGATCGACGAAGCCGATCGTGTAGAGCTCGCCGATCGTTCGGCGGATCGCCTCCACCGGGGCAGCGAGCTCCCGCGGGCGAACGGCTCCGCCCACGGCCTCGGTCTCGACACGCCGAACGTTCACCGTCAGCTCGTACGAAACGTTATCCGGGGCGGGGGAGGAAGGCGGACTGGGGGCGATCGCCCCGGGGACGCTGCTCGGTCGATCATCCGAACGGTCGCCGGTGCAGGTCGCCGTCGCGAGGACGACGACGACGAACGCACTCCGAATCAGGCGGGCATGGGATCCGAACACGAGTGCACCAAGGGTAGCGGCTGCGCTGCACGCGACCGAGGAGCGGCGAGGACTTCTTCTCGCGCTTCTCGAACCCGCTGCAGTGCTCTCCGTCAGTAGCGGGAGCCGAGCGCCTGCGGGACGTCGTCCAGCTCGGCGAGGTCCTGTGGCGTGAGCTCCAGCGACGCGGCGGCGACGTTCTCCTCCACGTACCGGATCCGCTTCGTGCCCGGGATCGGCAAGACGTGGTCTCCCTGCGCGAGGCACCACGCGAGCGCGACCTGCGCGGGGGTCGCGCCGCGTCGGTCGCCGACGCGACGGGCGACGTCGACGATCGCGGTGTTGGCCTCGAGCGCCTCCGGCGTGAATCGCGGGTTCGTGGCGCGAAAGTCCAGGCCCTCGAACGAGGTACCCGTGAGCGTTCCGGTCAGGTAGCCGCGGCCGAGAGGGGAGAACGGCACGAATGCCACTCCATGATCCCGGCACCACGGGAGCACCTCGTCGAGGGGATCGCGCGTCCACAGCGAGAGCTCCGATTGCAGGGCGGCAACGGGGTGGATCGCCCGAGCCCGCTCGAGCTCCTCGATGCTCGCCTCCGACAGACCGAGCGCCCGGACCTTCCCCGCATCCACGAGCGAGGCCATCGCGCCCCATTGATCGTCGAACGGCACCTTCTCGTCGATCCGGTGCAGGTAGTAGAGGTCGATCGCGTCCGTGCCAAGACGCCTGAGCGAACCGTCGACCTCTGCGAGGATCCGCTCTGGCCGCCCGTCGCGGAGCAGCGGATACCCACCGTTGGGCCCGACCTTGACCCCAACCTTCGTCGCCAGGACGACCTCGTCGCGCCGGCCCGAGAGCGCGCGGCCGACGAGCTCCTCGTTCGTATACGGCCCGTAGACATCGGCGGTGTCGAAGTGGTTCACACCGAGATCGATCGCGCGCTGGATCACCCGGATCGGCTCGTCCTCCGACGCCGCGCGCTCGGACGCGTTGCCGAAGTATCCCCAGCTCATGGGCATGCAGCCGAGCCCGATCCGCGATACCTCGAATCCGCTCGAGCCGAGCGGCCGCCGCTCCATCACGACCGACATCCTAGGGCGGGCTCAGCAGCCCCCGCCCGACTGCCGATACGTCAAGCGATGGCCACGATCGCCGCGCTGTACGTGTGGATGCGGGCGGGCGTCTGACCGAGACCGACTTCCTGATGACGTTCGCAGGGGGATCGCTCCTCATCGGACTCGGTGTCGCGGTGCCGGGAGTGGTCCTCGCGTTGTCCGGGCGACGCCTCTCGGCGCTCGTCCCCGCCGTCCTGGCCGCGGCCGGGCCTGGACGATCGAGATCGTGGCTCTACCCGGGGCGATCCGGCTTGCATGGCCGCACCTGCCGCACGGCGCCGGCCCGAACCGGATTTCCACGCAGCGCGGCTCCGGCGTATCCTTTCCAGGGCATTGAACCGTCGTTCAACACTGGAGCCGACATGCGGACCGAGCGCGACCGAGACCGACTTCGCTACGACGAACGAGACTGGCGCCCCCGCCCGACCCTTTCTGGGTTCGAGTACACGAGCCAGCACGTGTACGACGAGGAGCGCGAGCGGATCTGGTGGGGCGACTGGGTCACGATCGGGCGCACGGAGGAGGTCCCCGCGCCGGGCGACTACGTGGTGAAGGATCTCGCCGGCGAGTCCATCTTCGTCGTGCGGAACGCCGAGGGCGCTCTCCACGGCTTCTACAACGTGTGCGCCCACCGCGGGACGAAGTTCCTCGACGACGAGGCGAAGGGCAACGCGCGCAAGGCGTTCCGGTGCCCGTACCACGCGTGGACGTACGACCTGAACGGCCGCCTGATCGGCACGCCGAACGTCAAGGAGGACGAGTTCTTCGACCGTGCCGAGCATCCGCTGCACCCAGTCGCGATCGGCGAGTACGCCGGCTTCTTGTTCGCGAACCTCTCCCGCGAGCCTCGCCCGCTGATGGAAGCCTTGACCGATGGCGCCGAGTCCATCACGGCGTTCGAGCGCTTCAAGATGGATGAGCTCAGGATCGGCGTCCGGCTGGTGTACGAGGTCGAGGCGAACTGGAAGATCGTCGTCGAGAACTACAACGAGTGCCTGCACTGTCCGAGCATCCACCCGGAGCTCGTTCACATCGTGCCGCTGTTTCGTTTCGGCGAGGTGTGGGACGAGGAGACTCGCGACGACGGCAACGTGATGATCGACGGCGCGACGAGCTTCACGAAGAGCGGCCATTCGGAGCTCCCGAAGCTGCCGGACCTCGAGCCCGTGGACTACTCGATGTACTACGGGAGCTACGAGTTCCCCAACCTGATGCTGAACCTGCATCCGGATTGCGCGATGTACTACATCGGCTTCCCGAAAGGCCCGAGCCACACGCAGGTGGTCTCCGAGTACCTGTTCCGTCCCGAGGTGATCGCCGACCCCGGCGCCTTCAAGCCCGAGCCCGTCGTGGAGCTCTGGGACCTGATCTCCCGGCAGGACTGGGAGGTCTGCGCTCGAGCGCAGACCGGCGTCGGTTCCCGGTCGTTCGGCTCGGGTGTCTACCCGCGCCAGGACCGCTTCCTGTACTGGTTCAACGAGGAGTACCGGCTGGCGATGGGCCGCCCCCTCCTCGGCTGAGCCACCCGCAAACCGGCACGTCCGTTTCCCCGTAGTACCCCGTTGGGTCGGCGCCTTGACGATCCAAAGACGAGAGGGGGAGGTCCATGCGTCCACGCGTGATGATCGCGCTGGTGGCGTTGCTCGTGGTCGTCTCGGTCGGGAGCCTTCAAGCGACGGCCGGCGGCGGCGAGCGGTTCACCGGCACGTTGAGCGGCTTCGAGGAGACTCCAACGATTTCGGTCCCCGGGACTGGAACGATCCGGGCCGAGCTCTCGGGCAACGGCAGGACGATCTCGTACCGGCTCCGGTACTCGCAGCTGACCGGACCGGCGCTTTTCGCCCACATCCATCTGGGTCGTCCGGCCATCGCGGGTGGCGTGGTCGCGTTCCTGTGCGACTCGGCCGACACGGCTCCGGAAGGCGTGACCGTTCCCGAGTGTCCCGGCGCGGGCGGACAGGTCTCGGGCACGATCCAGGCTTCCGACGTGATCGGTCCCGCGGGCCAGGGGATCGCAGCCGGTGAGTTCGACGAGTTCGTCGCTGCCTTGCGCGCGAAGGCGACATACGCGAACGTGCACACGGAAGCCTTCCCGGCCGGAGAGCTTCGCGGCCGCATCCGGTAGGCGATCGGACGAGGAGCACGTGACGGAGCCCGCCCCCTCGGGCGGGCTCCGTCGCGGACGGCGTGGTCGGGTGCGGTGGCGACGGGTCAGGTCGAGGGCGCCGCGTCCAACGCGGCGCGCAATCGCTGGACCGGTCCGCGGAGCGACAGTTCCTCCGCGAGCACGGAGAGCGCTTCGTCGTCCCGCTCGCCCTGCCAGCGATCCAGGGGAGCCGTCGCGTTCACCGGGACCAGCTGTTGCATCGCCGCGACGTAGCCGGCGTCGTCGAGGAGCCGGGCTCGAAGGGCCGGCTTGCCGCGCAGCGGCCCGGGCCGTGGCTCGTTCGACGACGCGTCAGACATCAGCTCGTCGAGCGACCCGTAGGTCTCGACGAGCGCCCTCGCCGTCTTCTCGCCGACGCCGCGCACGCCGGGAAGCCCGTCGCTCGCGTCGCCGCGCAGGATCGCGAACTCCGCGTACCGGTCGGCCGGAACGCCGTACTTGTCCGTCACCGCCGCCTCGTCGAGCTCGAGGAGCTCCGAGACCCCTCGCACCGTGAACAGGAGCTTCACGGCCGGGTCGCGGACGAGCTGGATCAGGTCGCGGTCACCGCTGACGATCTCGATGCGATCGGTGTCGGCGGCCATCGCGCAGAGCGCGCCGATCGCGTCCTCGGCCTCCCATCCCCGCGTCTGCGCCTGCGGCATGCCGGAAAGGTCGAGAACCTGCCGGAGCATCGTGAACTGCTCGGGAAGCCCTTCGGGGTCGGGGGGACGGTTCGCTTTGTACTGCGCGTAGAGGTCGGTCCGAGCGACGGGACGCCATTCGTGGTCGTACGCGTGCACCACCTCGGCCGGCCGGCGCGAGACCACCAGCCGGGCCACCATGTCGAGGTAGCCGTGGACCGCGCCCACCGTCCGGCCGCTCGGCGAGCGCACCGAGTCGCCCATCGCGAAGAACGCGCGGTACATCAGGCTCGAGACGTCCAGGAACAGCCGAGGCGCCACCGCCGGAGCCTACGCCCTTGGTCCAAAGGGCTCGGTCCCATCGTCCGTTCGGCCTCCGCCGAAACGGCGAGGAACCTGGACCAGGGATGGGGGCATCGGCCCCCCGTCGGGCCCCCGGTGGGCCGATATCCCCGAGGGCGCGATAGTCCTACCCTCGACACACGATGTTCGCGATCCTGCATCTGGTTCGTTCGCTTCCCCTCTCCCTCCGCGTGAGGGAAGAGCGTGGTGCGGTCGCGGCCGAGTACGCGCTGGTGTTGGCGCTCATCGCGATGGTGATCATCGTGGCGCTGACGTTCTTCGGGTTGACGCTGTTGGGTCTGTTCGAAGAAGCCCCGGGGGCCTTCCCCTCGTAAGCGAGTCTCGGTCGTACCCGCCGGCGCGCGGTGCCGGCGGGTGGTTCGGCTCGCCCGGCCGCCGGCCCTCGAACGCGGTATCCTATGGTCATGCCGGACTTCTACCGAACGGAGCTGGGTAAGACGCTCCGGATCGTCGAATCCGATGACGGGATGCTCCGAGTCGAGATCCTCAAGGACGGCGAGTGGGCCGAGGCGCCCCTCGGGATGATCGGCCTTCGGCTCCAACCGAGCACCCGTCGACTGCGGCCCTCCGAGGTCAGAGCGCTCCCGGCCTAGTCCGGACCGAAACGACCGGTCGGTGGCTCCGCCGATCCTCGTCGCGCACGCTGACCGAACGAGAGCTCGATCGCGCGCACCTCGCGCGCCAACTCCTCTTCGAACGTGCCGCCCCACAGTCGCGCCGAGCCCGTCCCCCGTGTCTCACGGGAGGGTTAGGCTCCTCGTCATGAGAGGCGACCGGGTTGAGGTCGTGGTGGACTCGGGATCGGGAGTCCTCAAGTACGAGATCGAGGCCACGAAGGCGGGCCGCCGGGTCGAGGTGTCGACCTCGCGCGGAGTCATCGAGGTCTCCGAGGTCACGCGGAGCGGAACTCCCGTGCGCAGCGGCCGGTTCATGGCCGATCGCGTCGTAGCCCTGGTCGAGCATCCGGCGCCGGAGGTCGCTCCACGCGGACGGCGTGTCCATCGCGCACAGGGCAACCTGCAGCTGTAGCCGAGTCGTGCGCGCTCGTTGGTGGGTGCAGCCGGGGTGTACTCGGTTCCGCTACGAGGCGAGGCGCTCCTCGTTCGGATCGCCGGCCGGCAGGACCCCTTCCAGGACGCCTTCGGGGTCCACGACGATCACCGCCCGCTTGGCGGGGACGACCAGGGGCCGCTCGACGGGAATCTCTCGGACGATCTCGTGCTCGTACCGCATGCGCCAGGCTTCCTTAACGCCGCGGTCGAGGGCCGCGAGAAGGACGTGGGCCGGGCGGGTATCGTGGTCCAACGTGTCCACCGACCGGGAAGGCCCGATCCGTGTCGCCCTCATCGGGTACGGCCTGGGCGGCAAGGTGTTCCACGCGCCGTTGATCACCTCGGTTCCGGAGCTGTCGCTCGTCACGATCGTGACCAGCGACCCCGAGCGCCAGGCGCGTGCGCGCGGCCGGTATCCGGCCGCGCGCGTGGTCGACCGAGCGGACGCGATCTGGGACGCGGCGGGCGAGCACGACCTCGTCGTCGTCTCGACCCCGAACCGCAGCCACGTCCCCCACGGTCTCGCGGCGATCGAGGCAGGCCTTTCGGTCGTGATCGACAAACCGCTGGCGGCATCGGCCGCGGATGGCCGGACCCTGGCGAACGCGGCCACCGAACGCGGCGTGATGCTCTCGGTGTTCCAGAATCGCCGGTGGGACGCGGACTTCCTCACCGTCCGGCGGCTGGTCGAGCAAGGCACGCTCGGACCGATCCACCGGTTCGAGTCCCGCTACGAGCGGTGGCGTCCCACGCCGAAGGGGGGTGCATGGCGTGAGCGCGGCGCGCCCGAGGAGGCCGGGGGGCTCCTGTTCGACCTCGGCAGCCATGTCGCCGACCAGGCGCTGCAGCTTTTCGGGAGGCCGACGCACGTGTACGCGGAGGTCGACCGGCGGCGGCCCGGCGTCGAGGTGGACGACGACGTGTTCATCGCCCTCTCCCATCGCGACGGCGTTCGGTCGCACCTGTGGACGAGCGTGCTCGCGGCGACACCGGGTCCGCGGTTCCGGGTCCTCGGCATGCAGGGCGCCTTCGAGAAGTACGGGATGGACGTGCAGGAGGACGCCCTCGCCGCCGGAGGGATCCCCCCCGACGACGGCTGGGGCCGGGAGCCGGCCGAGCAGTGGGGTCGGCTGTCGAACGGAGACACCGTCGAGGTCGTCGAGTCCGAGCCGGGGGCGTACCAGCGCTTCTACGCCGGCGTGGCCGAGGCGATGCGTTCGGGCGGGCCTCCGCCGGTCGACGTTCGGGACTCGGTCGCGGTGCTCGAGGTCCTCGAGGCGGCGCGCGAGAGCTCACGCACGGGCGAGGTCGTGGA
>JBBDWS010000088.1:9145-11054 GCA_040902755.1 Actinomycetota bacterium | reverse complement strand
GCGGCGGCGCGGCTGAACGTGCTGTGCCCGGACACGTAACCGGCGAACGCCGGCGTGACGAACGTCGCCAACTGGTACGGCACCCAATCGGTGGCGAGGATCCAGCCGGCCCCGCTCGTCGTGGTGGCCGGATCCAGCGGATTGCCTTTCCATGCGCGGATCGCGATCTCGCCCACGTGGTCGGCGAGCTCCTCGTGCGGTCCACCGGGCGCGCTCGAGCGCTCCGTGATCAGCTGGATGAGTCCCGGGACGAGCGGAAGGCCATCCGGGTCGAAGGACGGACCATCGGGATCGGTCGACTGTCCTCTGCTCCCCATGTACCGGATCATCGAGATGGGCCGCACCGAGTCGTAGTGTCCCTTCACGCCCCACGCGGCGATCGCCGCGTCATGCACGGCGCCGTTCAGCGCGAGGTACATCTTCACATCCCACTCTAAGCGGTCCACCTCTGGGCTCTCGCCGCCGATCCGAAGCTCGAAGCCCGGGGAGTCCGAGACCGTGTTCGCGATCGTGTTCCAGTGTCCCGGCGGGGTCTCCGACGCGGGTCCGTCCGCCCAGAACTGCGCGAGGACCCGCGCGAAGTCGCCGCGCAGGACGACGTTCGGTGCGTACGGTTCTCCGGTCACGGGGTTCACGTCGTGGCCGTCGCCGTCGTTCGTCCCGAGCGTGTTGTCGCCGAACGCGCCCGGCGAGATGTCGATCATGACGCCGTCGTTCGGGTCGAGCTCGTTGCTCAACCTGATGACCTCGACCGCTGTCTGCTTGAAGTCTTTGTCCGTCGCCTCGCCCAAGAGTGGCGGGGGACCGGGATCGATCGGCAGCCCCTGCGGCGACGCGGAGAGCGCGAAAGCGCGGAGGTGACCCCAGTGCGGTCCCACGAATCGCTGGACGTTGCCCGGGATCGGCAGGCCGTTCTGCGCGACGAACTGCGCGAGCGCGAGCGGCTGCCACCGGTTCGGGTCGATCATGTCGGCGTCCGGCTCGGCCACGACGAGCGGGGCATTGAAGGACTTGTACGTGGTGTCGACGTACCGCTGCTGCTCGAGGGAGCCGTCGTCCCTGCCGAACTCGATGACGGCGGCGGCGATCCGGTTGCCGAGTGCGGCGGGGGAGTCGCCGTCGGTGCCGGTGAAGTCGTTCCGGTAGCACAGCGAGTCCATCGTGCTCACGAGCTCGTCGAAGGTCTCCTGCAGCCCGGCGGCTTTGGAGTAGCGCCAGAGCAGGAGGCGGTAGGCGGCGAAGCTGATCGCCTCCTCGCGCGCCGCGTGCACGTCGTCGGCCTCGAGCTTGTCGTCGACGAAATAGCCCTCGGCGGCGGGATCGTACGCGGCCCATGCATCCCACATCGCCGCCGAGACGTGGAACAGGTTGCGGGCGTGGACGGTCGGCGCGGGCACGTCCCGGCGGATCGCGTCAAGGAGCGCCTCGTCCCACACCCGCGCCACTGAACGGCCCCCGAGGTCCCCGCGCACGCAGTCGTCGATCACGGAGGGATCCGAGGAGGACGTGCAGCCGGGCAGCGTCGCGACGGCGACCACGAGCGCGACGGAGATCAGCCTGAACCTCATCCGGGCGGCTCCACCGTGAGGATCTGGTTCGCGGCGACGTCCTCGATGACCGTCTCCTGCCCGCCGGGCCAGCGGACGACGAGCTCGCTCACCGAGCCGGCGGTCCCGAGCCCGAAGTGCGAGCGTGGATCCTCCGACGAGAGGTAGCTGCTCCCGGCGAGGGATTCGCGGACGAGCTCGCGCCCGTCGGGAAGGACGGCCGTGATCAGGGTGCCGGGGGCGAACCCGTCGAGGCCGACCTCGAGCCAGTTGCCGGCCGCCCCCGAGTTCTCCAGAAGGACGAGCGGTCCTCCGATCGAGTTGATCGCCACGTCGAGGTCGCCGTCGTTGTCGTAGTCGGC
>JBBDWS010000088.1:6820-9045 GCA_040902755.1 Actinomycetota bacterium | reverse complement strand
CCGTCGAGGTCGAAGTCCGCGGCCACGCAGCCGTTCCCGCGGACCGCGAGGTCGGCTCCGGAACCGGCGCTCACGTCGACGAACGTGCCCTCCACGTTGTGGAACAGGGCGTTGCGTGGCAGACCGCCCTCGTCCTGCCATCGCGCAGCCTCGGCGTTGGCGTAGGAGTTCACCGCGTACAGATCGAGCCAGCCGTCGCCGTCGTAGTCCAACCAGCAGAGCCCCGCTCCGAGCATCGCGCCGGGATCCGGGGACACGTCCCAGCGGAAGGCTCCGTGCTGGAACTCCAGGCCGACCTCCGCGGCGACGTCGGTGAGCTCGACGACGTACGGGGTCGGTGTCCCGGTGCGGACGGGCTCCGGCGTCGGGCCCGACGTGCACGATGCGAAGACGACGAGGACGAGCGAAAGGGTGCCCGAGATCCGGAACCGCCACGTCCTGACCAAGCACCGCTCCCCGTCGCCGCGGCGGTCCGTCCGGCCCGCGGATCGGGGTGAAGCTATGGCCCGGGGTCGGGAAACGTCAACCGGCCCCCACCGGCCACGACCTGCGCTTTCGCGCCGAGGGCCCGGACCGGGGATGCTCAGCGGTCCGAGAGATGGCGATCGAAGGGAGCGGTGGGATGCGGAGCCTGGAAGGAAAGGTGGCGCTCGTCACGGGGGCGAGCCGGGGGATCGGGGCGGCAGTCGCTCGCGCGCTCGAAAACGAGGGAGTCCGGCTCGGCCTCGCGTCTCGGAGCGGCGACGACCTGGGGATCTCAGGCGCTATCGCGCGCCCGGCCGACGTCCGGAACCCCGACGCGCTCGAGCGGATCGTCGACGACATCGTCGAGGCGTTCGGCGGGATCGACATCATCGTCGCGAACGCGGGCGTCGGCGCCTACGGTCCGTTCCTCGAGCTCTCACCCGAGCACGTGGACGAGATGATCGACGTGAACGTGAAGGGAACGATCTACACGGTGCGCGCCGCGCTGCCGCATCTGTTGCGGAGCGATGCGGCGGACGTCGTGACCCTCGCGTCGGAGGCGGGGCGTCGCGGACTCCCGTTCGAGGCCGTGTACTGCGCGTCGAAGTTCGCGCAGGTGGGGTTCACGCGCGCGCTCGACCACGAGCTCCGGGAGCACGGGATCCGTTGCACGAACGTCTGCCCCGGAGGCGTGGCCACGGACTTCGCGATGGGCCGCGGGCGGACGCCCGAGATGCCGGCGCTGCACGGGATGATGACCTCCGAGGACGTCGCCGAGGCGGTCGTGTTCGTCCTCACCCGGCCGCGGAACCACCGCATCCTCGAGGTCGCGTTCCGACCCATGACGGAGCCGTCGTGGGGATGAGCGCGAACCGAGTGCTGCGATGGGGGATCCTCTCGACGGCCAACATCGGGATCCACAAGGTCATCCCGGGGATCAAGAAGGCGGATCGGTGCGAGGTCCTCGCCCTCGCGTCGCGCGACATGGAGGTCGCGAAGTCGGCCGCTGAGCGGCTCGGGATCCCCAAGGCCCATGGCTCGTACGAGGATCTGCTCGCCGATCCCGACGTCGACGCCGTCTACATCCCGCTGCCGAACCACCTGCACGCCGAGTGGACCGTCGCCGCGGCCCGCGCCGGCAAGCACGTGCTCTGCGAGAAGCCCATCGCGATGAACGCAGCGGAGGCTCAGACGATGGTGGACGCGTGCTCCGCCTCCGGCGTCCGGTTGATGGAGGCGTTCATGTACCGCCTGCATCCGTCGTGGGAGGCCGTTCGCGATCTGGTGGCCTCGGGCAGGATCGGTCGGCTGCGCGCGGTGCAGAGCTGGTTCTCGTACTTCAACGACGACCCTGCGAACATCCGCAACATCGCGGAGTTCGGCGGTGGAGCGCTGATGGACGTGGGCTGCTACTCGGTGAACCTCTCGCGGATGCTGTTCGGTGGCGAGCCCGATCGGATCGAGGCATCGGTGACGCGCGATCCCGATACCCGCGTCGACGTGCTGACGAGCGCGATCCTCGGCTTCGGGGACGACGTTGCCACGTTCACCTGTTCGACCCGGACCGAGCCCGGCCAACGTGTCCACGTCTATGGGACCCAGGGCCGGATCTCGCTCGGCATCCCGTTCAACATCCCGCCCGACCTTCCCACGGAGGTGTTCGTGACGGCGGGCGGCGACCCGCCGGTGCGTCCCGCGACCGAGACGCTCACGTTCGAGCCGGCGGACCAGTACGCCATCCAGGCCGAGCGATTCGCCCG
>JBBDWS010000088.1:0-6720 GCA_040902755.1 Actinomycetota bacterium | reverse complement strand
GGAACCATCCCGACCCCACGGCCGCGAGCATGGCCGCGCCCTCCGCAGCGCCTTCGGACGTCGACGTCGTGACGACATCCGTTCCGAGCACGTCCGCGAGGATCTGCCGCCACAGCGAGCTCTTGCTCCCGCCGCCGGTCGCCCGGATCTGCGTCGAGCCCGTCACGCCGAGCGCCCGCATCAGCTCCAACGAGTCGCGAAGGCCGAACGCCACGCCTTCCAGGACCGAGCGCGTGAGATGGGGGCGCCCGTGGTGGACGGTGAGCCCGACGAACGCGCCGCGCGCGAGCGGATCCGGGTGGGGCGTTCGCTCTCCCGTCAGGTAGGGGAGGAACAGCAGCCCGTCGCTTCCCGCCGGGACCGCGCGCGCCTCCTCGACGAGCTCCGAGAACTCGACGCCCGCGGCGACCGTGTCCCGGTACCAGCGAAGGCTCCCGGCCGCGGAAAGCATCACGCCCATGACGTGCCACCGCCCCGGGACGGCATGGCAGAACGCGTGCAGCCGCCCCGTCGGTTCGATCACCGGTCCGTCGGTCGTGGCGAACACGACGCCGGACGTGCCGAGCGACAGCGAGACGAGGCCGGGCTCGACCGCGCCCACGCCGACCGCCGCGGCGGCCTGATCGCCGCCGCCGGCCACGATGGGTGTGCCGACTCGCAGCCCCGTGGCGGCAGCCGCTTCTTCCGAGACGACGCCCGTCACCTCGGGGCCCTCGTAGGTCCGAGGCAGCAATGAAGGGTCGATCTCGAGCGCGCTCAGCATCTCCGGGGACCAGTCGCGGGCGGCGAGATCGAGCAGCAGCGTTCCGGCCGCGTCGGCACGATCCACCGCTCGGTCGCCACTCAGCCGGAAGCGGACGTAGTCCTTCGGCAGCAGGACGTGCGCGACCCGGGACCAGACGTCGGGCTCGTGCCCGCGGACCCACAGCAGCTTGGGTGCGGTGAACCCGGGAAGCGCGTCGTTGCCGGTGAGCGCGATGAGGCGTTCGGGGCCCACGATCTCGCGGATCCGGTCGCACTCCGCGGCCGTGCGCTGGTCGTTCCACAGGATGGCCGGGCGCAGGATCTCGTCCGCCGCGTCGAGGAGCACGAGGCCGTGCATCTGTCCTGCGAGCCCGACGGCTTCGATGTCGCCGCCGCTCAGCTCGCCGCGGTCGAGAGCCGTACGGACCGCCTCGACCGTTCCGTCCCACCACCGGCCCGGATCCTGCTCGCTCCAAAGCGGCCGCGGCGTCTCGTAGGGGTACTCGGCCGCCGCCGTGGCCGCGATGGCCCCGTCCGGGCTGAGCAGGACGGCCTTCGTCGCGGTCGTCGAGACGTCGAGGCCGAGGACGTGAGTCAAGAGGTCTCGTCCACGGTGGCTCGGGCCAGCGTCCAGTGCTCGCGGTGGGTGACGGTTTCGCCCGGCGGCACGACCTCGAGCGGCCCGAGCGTTTCGAGCTCGCAGAACTCGTCGCAGAGATAGACCTGCACGGCCGCTCCTCGGTCGGGATACGTGGCGCTCGGGTCCACGTCGACCCGCTTCTCGAACCGATGCTTGCCCAACCGGTACGCCGCCCACCCATCGCCCGGCGCCGCACCGAGCTTCAGCGGCGCACCGCTGGGCACGGCGTCGACGCGCACCTCGCCTCGGTCGAGCCGGATGCGCGGGTCGCCGAGATCGGTGTACGGCCACAGCACGAGCGACCGGTCGGCCTGCGGTCCCCTCTCGCGTGGCGCGATCGGGAGGAACGCCTCGCCGCCGGTCCGGAATTGCGTGATCGCCCAGGGCGCGACCGTCATCGACCGAGGCGTCGCGTTCCGCACGGCGTGGTCGATGATCCAGCCCTGTGAGGTGCTTCGCACCGTGATCGTCTTCGCCAGCCGCGCGCCGTCCTGGGGTGCCTCGACCGCGACGCCGCCCTCGATCTCGGTGACGGCGCACGCGCGATCGTCGGACCGGTACGTGATCGACGGAACCTCGGGCGCGACCCAGAGCCTGTGTCCGCCGTGGAAGCGGAAGCGTTCGCCGTCAGGTCCGTCCAGGGTCGCGTCGGGAAGGACGGCGAACAGGTTCTCGCCCTCCACCAGCATCCCGATGACCCGTGGTCCGGCCGAGATCGTCACGATGACGGTGACGTCGCCGTCTTCGAGCCGAACGCAGTCGTGCCCTTCGAAGGAGACGGTCTCGAGCGTCACCGAGCGCCGAGCAGCAGATCGATCGTGAGCTGGTCGAGCTCCTCGTACGGCTGGCCGCGTGCCCCGATCGCGCGGCGGTCGAGCTCGAGCTCGTGCAGCGCGGCCGCTCGTTCGGCCGAGTAGGGGCCGAGGTACGGCGCCATCGACCCGTCGTCGTGGGTGATGCGCGCGACGAGCTCCTGGATCTGCGGATCGGCGTTCCAGCGCTCGGCCTTCTCCTTCAAGATCAGGTACGTGCGCATGCAGCCGCGCGCGAACGCCTTCACGTCCTCGTAGTCGGATGTGCGGTAGGCGTGCGCGTCGAAGTGCTTGCTCCCCGGGTACCCCACATCCTCGAGGAACTTCACGAGGAAGAACGCGGCCTTCGGGTTCGCCGAGCCGAATCGGAGGTCCTGGTCGAAACGACCCGGGGTCTGGTCGTTCAGGTCGATGTGGAACAGCTTGCCCATCGACCAGGCCTGCGCCACGTGGTGCGTGAAGTTCAGGCCGGCCATGTGCTCGTGGGCGACCTCGGGGTTCACGCCGACCATCTCGGAGTGCTCGAGCGTCTCGATGAACGCGAGCATCGCGCCCGTCGTCGACAGGTAGATGTCGGCCCGCGGCTCGTTCGGCTTGGATTCGAGCGCGAACTTCAGGTCGTACGCCTGGTCCTTCACGTACCCGCACAGGAAGTTCATGGCGTCGGCGTACCAGCCGAGCGCGCGCAGCGGGTCTTTCGAGGAGTCCGTCTCGACGCCCTCGCGGCCGCCCCAGAACACGTACGTCGTCGCGCCGAGCTCGACGCCGAGGTCGATCGCGCGCATCGTCTTTCGGATCGCGAACGCGCGAACCCGCGGATCGTTCGCCGTGAACGCGCCGTCCCGGAAGATCGGGTCGCGGAACAGGTTCGTCGTCGCCATCGGCACCACGATCCCCGTCGAATCGAGCGCCTTGCGGAAGTCCGAGACGATCTGGTCGCGCTCGTGCGCGCTCGCGTCGATCGGGACGAGGTCGTTGTCGTGGAGGTTGACGCCCCAAGCGCCGACCTCCGCGAGGAGCTCGACGAGCTGGACGGGGGAGAGCACCTCGCGCACGGGGTCTCCGAACGGGTCGAACCCTGGATGGCCGACGGTCCACAGGCCGAACGAGAACCGATGCTCCGGCTTCGGGTCGTACGTCATCGCTCGATCACCCCCGCGGTCAGGCGACGCCGCGCGTCGTGCGGCTGCGCTTGGAGAGGGCGTCGATCAGCACCGCCCCGAGAAGGACGAGCCCGGTGATGATGAACTTCAGGCCCTGGGAAAGTCCGAGCAGGTTCATCCCGCTGCTGATCGAGGCGATCACGAGGGCTCCGAGGAGGGCCGAGACCACGCGGCCGATGCCGCCGAACAGGCTCGTCCCGCCGATCACCGCTGCGGCGATGACGTTCAGGAGGAGATCGCCGCCTCCGGAGCTGGTGGCGACCGACCGCAGCCGCGATGCGAGGATGATCCCGCCGGCGCCGGCCATGAACCCGTTGATCATGAACACCGCGATCCGCACCCGGTCGACGTTGATGCCGGCGCGGCGCGCGGCCTCCGAGTTGCCGCCGACCGCGTAGACGTGGCGACCGAACCGCGTTCGCGACGCGACGAAGGTCCAGAACACGATGAAGAACCCGAGGATCACGGTGACGGTCGGGATCCCGCGGTCGAGGTTCGCGTACCAGACCGCGAAGAAGGTCACGGCTGCGAGCCCGACGACCTGCAGGCCAAGGAGCGAAGCCGGCTTGGTGTCCAAGCCTCCGGCACGACGTGAACGGGCGGTCTGCAGCTGCGTGAACGCATAGCCGGCCACGATGAGGACGCCGATCACCAGGCCCCACGCATCCGAGAGGAAGTTGCTCGCGATTCCGACGATGGTCGGTTCCTGGATCCTGATCGTTCCCGTCGTCGTGGCCTCGGTCATGAGATACAGCACCACGCCGGACCAGATCAGGAGCCCCGCCAACGTGACGACGAACGAGGGCACGCCCGCCTTCGTGATGATCAGGGCGTGGAGGAACCCGATGATCATCGTGACCAGGAGCGCCGCGGCCACGGCGACGAACCATGGGAATCCCGGGTCGTCGGGCCGGATCAGCAGGGTCATGACCACGCCGCCGACCGCGCTCACGAAGGCGACCGACAGGTCGATCTCGCCGATCAGCAGGACGAACACGATGCCGATCGCGATCGTCGCGACGGGCGCCATCTGGAGCAGGAGGTTGGTGAAGTTGCGTTCCGTGAGGAAGACGTCGTTGAGCGTGCCGAAGACGATCACGATGACGACGAGACCGACCACGATCGGCAGCGAGCCGAGGTCGCCCCCGCGGACCTTCTGCCACCACCGACGGACGTAGACCGAGAGCGTCTGGTCCGCGGCGCGGACGGGCTGTCCGGTCTCGTCCACCGCCACGGCGGCTTCATTGCCTGGCTCCACGCCGGTGCCGGGTTCGACGGTCATGCCTTGATCACCCTCGCGTCCACCATCCCCGGCACGTTCTGGAGTGTCCCGGCCGTGATCGCGTGCACGACCTCCTGCTGGTCGGTGTCCGCCCGGACGAACTGTGCGACCCGCTGACCCAATCGGAGCACCGTGATCCGGTCGGCGGCCTCGAAGACGTCGTGCAGGTTGTGCGAGATCAGCACCACGCCGAGGTCCCGCTCGGCCAGGCGACGGACGAGGTCCAGGACCTGGCGCGTCTGCGCGACGCCGAGGGCAGCCGTCGGCTCGTCCAGGATCACGAGCTTCGAGTTCCACATCACCGCCTTGGCCACCGCGACCGCCTGCCGCTGCCCTCCGGACAGGCCCGCGACGAGCTGGCGAACCGACCGCAGCGTGGTGACGGACAGGCTGCGGAGCGTCTCTCTCGTCGAGCCCTCCATGCTCGACTCGTCCAGCGTGAGCCGGAAGCGCACCCGTTCCCGGCCGAGGAACATGTTGCCGACGACGTCGAGGTTGTCCGCGAGCGCGAGGTCCTGGTACACGATCTCGATCCCCAGCCGAGCGGCATCGCGCGGGCCGTGGATGCGGACGGGCTTGCCCTCGAAACGCACCTCACCCTGGTCGAAGGGATAGATCCCAGCGATGCCCTTGATCAGGGTCGACTTGCCGGCGCCGTTGTCGCCGACGAGCGCCATCACCTCGCCGCGCCGGACCTCGAAGTCCACCCGATACAGGGCCTGGACGGGGCCGAAGGCCTTCGAGATCCCCGCGGCCTGCAGCAGAGGTGTGTCGGCCACTAGCGGATGCCCCCTTCTCGACGCCCCAAACGCGACGGCCGGGACGCGTATCCTCGCACGTCCCGGCCGTCACCCGCTTGCGTCAGGTCCTGCTAGGCGGCGTTCTCCACGCAGAAGTCCGTCTCGCCGACGTCCCCCACGCAGATCTCCTCGATCGTTCGGAACCCGTCGGCGATCACGGTGTCGGCGATGTTGTCCGCCGTGACCCCGATCGGGACGAGGCCGAAGTACGGGACCACGCCCTCGCCCTCGGGCGAGTCGGTGGGCTGTCCGGTCGCCGCCTCGATCCCGATGACCGAGAAGTCGAATCCGGGGTCGATCGCGGTGATGTCCTCGCCGGCCCGAAGCGCGAGCGCGACCGCGGCCGCGACCGCCGCCTCGGCCTCGATCGGCTTGTAGACGCTCATCGTCTGCTTGCCCAGCAGGATGTTCTGCATCCCGACGGCAGTGGCGTCCTGTCCGCTGACCGGCACGGGACCTACCCCGGCCGCCTCGAGGGCGTTGATGGCGGAGGCCGCGAGCCCGTCGTTGGCGGCGAAGACCGCGTCGACGCCGTTGTCCACGTCGACCAGGATCTGCTCCATGATCGTCTGGGCTTCCGCGTTGTCCCACCCGGGGACGTGCTGATCGGCGACCAGCTCCCAGTCGCCTGCGGAGACACGCTCTTGGACCGTCGCGTCATACCCCGCCTTGAACAGGAACGAGTTGTTGTCCTCCTCGCCGCCGTTCAGCTCGACGACGCGTGCGGGGCTGAGCCCGAGGGCGTCGATCGCCGGTTCGAGGACCTCGGCCATCGCCGCGCCCACCGCAACGTTGTCGAAGCTCACGTAGGCCGCGCCGCCGGCGCCACCCGTGTTGAACCGGTCGTACTCGACGACGTCCACGCCGGCCTCGGCGGCCTGGTCGATGATCGCCGCGCCCGAGCCCGTGTCGAGGCTCGTCAGCACGATCACGCTCGCGCCGTCGGCGATCGCCTGCTCCGCCTGCGACTGCTGCGTCGCCGCGTCGCCCTCGGCGTTCACGATGGTGAAGTCCTCACCGTCGGAGAGTCCCGCCGCGGTGAAGATCTCGCCGAAGTAGCGCCGGTCGTCCTCTTCCCAGCGAGTGGAGGACTCGGTGTCGGGGAGCAGAACCCAGATGCTGCCCTCGCCTCCGCCGTCGCCCCCACCGCCCCCGTCGTCGTCGCTACACGCCGCGGCGATCATCCCTACGACCGCGATGAGAACCAGCGTCGATCGGAAACCACGTGACCTCATGCAGACCTCCCCTGTTGTGCGGACCGACCGGAGCGTGCACCACC
>JBBDWS010000087.1:0-3685 GCA_040902755.1 Actinomycetota bacterium | reverse complement strand
GCGTTCACGTCGAGCGGCAGGATCGGGATGCCGTGCAGCCGCGCGTCCTCGAGGAGCAACCGCCGCGGGTACATCCCCGGGTCGTGGGTGAGGATCCCGGCGAGGAAGTGCGCCGGGTAGTGCGTCTTCAGCCACGCCGACTGATAGGTCGGGACCGCGAATGCCGCCGCGTGAGCCTTGCAGAAGCCGAAGCTCGCGAACTCGGCGACGTCGGCCCAGGTTCGCTCGGCGACCTCACCGGAGAAGCCTCGAGCGCTCGAGCAGCGTAGGAAGTCCTCGCGGAGCGAAGGCACCAGGTCGTCACGGTCGAGGTGGCGGCGGATGAAGTCGGCCTCGGTCAGGCTGTAGCCGGCGAACGCAGCGAGCGTCCGCATCACCTGTTCGTGGAAGACGATCACGCCGAACGTCTCGCGCAGCGCCGGCCGCAGCGCGGGGTTGGCGTAGGTGGGCCGCTCCATCCCGTGGCGGCGGCGCAGGTACGGATTGATCATGTCGGACTTCACCGGTCCCGGCCGGAACAGCGAGATGTCGACGATCAGGTCCTCCCATCGGGTGGGCTGGAGCTTCTGCAGGAGCTCGCGCTGCCCGGGACTCTCGATCTGGAAGCACCCGAGCGTGTCCGATGCGCGGATCAGCTCGAACGTCGGCTCGTCGTCCGTCGCGATCGCGTCGAGGTCGACCTTCACGTGCTCGGTTCGGGCGATCTCGTCCAGCGCGTGTCGCATCGAGGAGAGCATCCGCACGCCCAGGACGTCGAGCTTCAGGTAGCCGAGCAGCTCGACGTCGTCCTTGTCCGCCTGGATCACCCGGTACCCCTGGAACGAGCGCTCGAGGGGAACCCGGGTCACGAGGTCGTCGTTCGAGAGCACGATGCCCGAGGGGTGGAGCGCGATGTGGCGAGGGAAACCGTCGAGACGTTCGGCCACGCGGAACAGGTGCTCGAGCTGGCCGGCGTTCAGGTTCGAGCCGGCGAGCTCGGGCAGTCGCTCGATCGCCACGCGGAGGTCCTTCGCACCGATGTGCGGGAAGGACTTCGCGACCGTGTCGACCTCGGGCTCGGGCAGACCGAGGGCCTTGCCGACCTCGCGGACCGCGGCACGGGCGCGGTAAGTGTCGACCATCGCGACGCACGCACACCGGTCGTCGCCGTAGCGCGACAGGACCATGTCGTAGACGTCCTCGCGCCGAGCGGATTCAACGTCGACGTCGATGTCGGGGAGCTCGTCGCGCATCGGGTTCAGGAAGCGCTCGAACGCCAGGTCGTGCCGGACCGCGTCGACGTCGGAGATACCGGTCAGGTAGCAGACGAGCGAGCCGGCGGCGCTCCCCCGGCACGCGCAGCGGATCCCCATCGCCCGCACGTCGGCGACGATGTCGGCGACGGTGAGGAAGTACGCGGAGTACCCCAGCCGGTGGATCATCGCGAGCTCGTGGTTCAACCGGTCGCGGACCTTCGCCGTGGGTCGCATCCCCCGGCGGTCGAGCCCGCGCCAGGACCGCTCGGCCAGGACCGAGGACGCCGAGCGCCCGCGCGGCGTCGGGAAGTCGGGGAAGTTCACGCGCCGAAGGTCGAGGTCGAACGTGCAGGACTCGGCGATCTGCAGCGTCGCGGTGAGCAGGTCCGGGCGCTCGGCGAAGAGCGCGCGCATCTCGCGAGCCGGCTTGAGCCAACCCTCGGCGTTGCGGCGGCTGACGTTCGTCCGGTTGATCGGGACGAGCTCGCGCATGCACTCGAGCGCGTCGGCCAGGAACGCGTCCGAGGGAACGAGGTACCGGACCGGGTTCGTCGCGACGGCTCGCACCTCCGCGCGTTCTGCCAGGCGCAGGAGCGCGCAGATCTCCCTCGTCGATCCCTCCTCCAGCCGTTGCTGGACGGCGACGAACAGGCGCTCGCCGAACGCGTCGCGGTACGGACCGAGCGCCGCGCGCCCGGCGTCGATGCGACCGGTGAGCGCGAGCGCGCCCGGAGGCGAGGCCGGTCCGAGGAGCGCGACGAGCCCTCCGGCATGGGCACAGATCTGTTCGGGGGTGAGCGAGGGGTCGCCGCGCTCGCCGGTCATGTGCGCGTCGGTGATCAGGCGGCACAGGTTCGCGTAGCCGGCTGCGTTCCGCGCGAGCAGGATCACGCTCGCATCCACCGGCTTGCGCCCGGTCCGTGGGAGCGGGAGGGTCCCGGCATCGCGGACCGTGACCGATGCCCCGAGGATCGGATGAACGCCCTCGCGCTCGCACGCCTCGACGAACCGCGCGACGCCGTAGAGCCCGTCGCGGTCGGCGAGCGCAACGGCCGGCATCTGCATCGCCGCCGCCCGGCGCGCGAGCGCCTCGGGCGAGAGCGCGCCTTCCTTCAGGGAGAAGTACGAACGGACATCGAGATGCACGAAGCCGCCGGGCATCTCACCGCACCGACCGAACGAGCGGATCCGCTAGTCGAGCTCCCAGATCCGGGGGTCGTGGGCGAAGTGCACGCGCATCGGCTCGAGGGCCCGGAGGCGGAGCACCGAGCGGACGTAGGCTTCGCGATCCGGCGCGTCCGGCTCGCCCGAAGACGCTTCGTCGGTCGCGCCCTCCCACTCCGCGCGAGACTGCACCGCCTGTCCGGCGAGGACGACGGTTCCGTTCGGCGTCTCGACGACGAGCGACTGGTGCCCCGGCGCGTGACCCGGCGTCGGGATCAACGAGAGACCCGGCGCGACCTCGGCCCGGCCGTCCAGGAGCTCGTACGACAGGCCGGGCGCGTCGACCCACTCCGGGATCGTGTAGTCGGGAACGTGCACCATCCGCCATTCGTCCCGCTGCGCGAAGATCGGCACGCCGGGCGGGAGGCGAACGTTCTGCCCGCTGTGGTCGAAGTGCAGGTGGCAGTTGGCGACGCCGGTGACGTCGGCGAGCGCGACCCCCTGTGCTGCGAGCGCGTCCTCGATCGGCGTGATCCGAGGCGAGAAGCGCTCCTGGATCTCTGCGTTGCCGAATCCCGCCCCCGTGTCGAACAGGAACACCCCGTCGCGATGGACCACGGCATGCGCGATCGTCGGCCACCACTCGGACCCGAGCGCCGCCTGCTCCTCTTCCGGCAGACGCAGCTCCGAGACGAGGAACGGGACGACGCGAGCCTCGGTCACGGCCGCGATTCAATCCCACAGCCGCTCCATGTGCCAGCGGTCACGCTGGCGGTCGTGGTACAGATCCCACACCGAGCCGCCGCGGGCCTCGATCCGCCAGTACTCGCGGTCGCGGCCATCGGCCCACCAACGGCCCTCGATCCGCCACCGGCCGATCACGTCGGCGACCTCGTAACGCCGGCCTCGCCACAGGAAGGCCGAGGGCATCCCCGCCTCGCGCTCGACCCGGACCTCGACCTGCTCGTCGTAGCGCTTCGCCATCGCTTCGGTGCTCCCCGACGACCGGCTCCTCCAGGGAATCGAACGTATGTTCGAGAGGGATTGAGACCGTACACCCGGCCTCGGACGGCGGTCAACCCCGCGGTTCACCCAGGTCGCGGCCGATAGGCTTTGCGCGCGATGGACCCGACAGCGCTCGTCGTCTGCGTGCCGAACTTCAGCGAGGGGCGCCGCCCCGGCGCGATCGACGCGATCTGCGACGCGCTCGCGAGCGTCCCCGGTGTCCGGCTCGCGTACCGCCAGGCGGACGCCGAGCACAACCGGCTCGACACGACGATCGTCGG
>JBBDWS010000086.1:5522-25032 GCA_040902755.1 Actinomycetota bacterium | reverse complement strand
AGCGCCGCCTGGTAGAGATCGGCGGAGCGCGGAAACTCCTCGGCCGCGAGGGCCTTGAGGGCATCTCCGATGTCCCGGGCGCTCCGGTCGTCGTCCATCTCGTCCCACGTCATGAGGTCGCTGAGACCCGCGTAATCGAGCTCGAGCAGCGATCTAGGATCGAAGGCGCCGAGCCAGGTGTGCAGCTCGACGATGAGATCGGCGATCGGTCCGAGATCGGTGTGACGCAGGACCGGCACCGCGCGCTCGGCGCGACGGCACGCCTTCCGCGTCGTCGTGAGGTACGAGAGCCGGTACCGCCCGAACACCTCGCGGAGCCGTCGCTCCTCGTCGTCGAAGAGAACGAACCACCGGACGGGCACGTGCCAGGGGCTCTGCATGATCGACGCCACGTGGCCGGGTTCGCGCCGGCGCAGGCGGTTCAGCTCTCGCTGCGCCCGTCTCGCGGCGCCATCGGGGATGAAGGCCTCCGCGCCCTCGAACGGCGTCGCGTCCCGGAACGCCAGGAGGCCCGTCAGCACCCGGAGCCGGATGCGATCGGGACAGACGTAGAACGACCCGTCGACCACCTTCACACGGGCGCCTTCCTCGCCGGAGGAGACCAGGAACCCGAGGCCGGCTGAGGACGCGAGATGGTGGTACCGGGGCCGGAGCGGCCGAGGGGCGCCGGCTACGATGAAGCGCTCCCAGTCCGCTCGCTCGTGGAGCGGGAACGCCTCGAGCGGCTGGTACACGCGCAGTTCGGCGGCCGGGACCACGGCGCGCAGCATATATGCTCTCCCCCGCCCACCGTTCCGCGGAGGTTCCGTCGCGTGCGCATCTCGGACATCGCCGCCAACGACGCCCCGATGGTGCAACTCGTCGGTCCCGACGGCACCCCGACGGGCGAGACCGACGTTGGGCTCCCGGACGACCGGCTGCGCGATGCGCTGCGACTGATGATCCGCGCCCGCCGGCTTGACCGGGAGTGCATGGCGCTGCAGCGACAGGGAGAGCTGACCGTCTACCCACCGTTCGAGGGGCAGGAGGCGGCCCAGGTCGGCAGCGCACTGGCGCTCGGTCCGGACGACTTCGTCTTCCCCTCGTTCCGCGAGCTCGCCGCCGCGATCGTGCGTGGCGTCGACGTCGTCGAGTACCTCGAGTACCACCGAGGCACGTGGCACGGGGGACCCTACGATCCGCTCGCGACGCGCTTCGCCCCGATCTGCGTGCCGGTCGCGACGCAGATCGTGCACGCGGTGGGGTGGGCGCTCGGGGCCAAGCTCGACGGCAAGACCGAGTGCTCGCTCGCGTACTTCGGCGATGGCTCTGCCTCCGAAGGCGACTTCCACGAGGCGGCGAACATCGCCGCGGTCTTCCGTGCGCCGGCGATCCTGTTCTGCCAGAACAACGGGTGGGCGATCTCGGTGCCGCTCTCCCAGCAAACCGCCGCGCCCATCGCCGACCGCGCCTCCGGCTACGGCTTCCCCGGCGTTCGCGTGGACGGCAACGACGTCCTCGCGGTCTACGCGGTAACGAAGGCTGCGGTCGAGCGAGCCCGCGCGGGAGACGGCCCGACCTTGATCGAGGCGATGACCTACCGGATCGGCCCACACTCCACGGCCGACGACGCGACCCGCTACCGCGACGAAGAAGAGGTCGCCGAGTGGCGGGCGCGCGATCCGATCGCGCGGTTCCGCCGGTTCCTGGCCGCGAGCGGCGTCGCCGACGACGGGTTCGTTTCGACCTGCGAGGCGGAGGCGGAGGCATGGGTCGCGGAGGTCCGGGCCGGGATCACCTCCGTCGAGGCGCCGCCGGTCTCGGAGATGTTCGATCACGCGTTCGCCCAGCCTCCGGCAACGCTCCTTCGTCAACGCGAGCGCTGGATCGTGGATGGCTGAGCTGACGATGGTCGCGGCGCTGAACGCGGCGCTTCGCGACGCGCTCGCCGGGGACGAGCGGACGCTCGTGTTCGGCGAGGATGTGGGCGAGCTCGGTGGAGTGTTCCGCGTGACCGCGGATCTTCAGCGCGAGTTCGGGCGCGAGCGCGTGTTCAACACGCCGATCGCCGAGGCCGGGATCGCGGGCATGTGCGTCGGCCTCGCGATGGCGGGGTGGCGGCCGATCGCCGAGATGCAGTTCGACGGGTTCTCGTACCCGGCGCTCGACCAGGTGATCAGCCACATCGCGAAGTACCGCATGCGGACGCGCGGCCGGGTTGGCATGCCGGTCGTGATCCGGATCCCGTCGTTCGGCGGCATCAAGGGCAAGGAGCACCATGGCGAGAGCCCTGAGACCTACTACGCGCACACGGCGGGGCTGAAGGTCGTCGTGCCCTCGGATCCGCTCGACGCGTACCGGCTGCTCCGCCTGTCGATCGACGATCCCGACCCGGTGATCTTCCTCGAGCCGAAGAGCCGGTACTGGACGAAGGTGGACCACGAGATCGAGAAGCTGACCGTCGACGGCCCGCCGGTCGGCGCGGCGGTCGTCTATCGGCCCGAGGGCAACGACTGCACGATCGTGACCTACGGGGCGATGCGCGCGAAGTGCATGGAGGCCGCGAAGAGACTCGAGGAGGAAGGGATCGGCGTTCGCGTGATCGACCTGCGCTCGCTCGTCCCGCTGGACGTTCAGACGATATTGCACTCCGTCGTCGAGACCGGGCGCGCCGTGGTGGTCCACGAGGCGCCCCAAACGCTCGGGTTCGGCGCCGAGATCGCGGCCCGGATCATGGAGGAGGCGTTCGACCACCTCGAGGCCCCCGTCGCGCGAGTCACGGGACCGGACGTGCCGTACCCACCCGCGGCGCTGGAGCAGGAGTACCTGCCGAGCGTCGACCGGATCGCCGACGCGGTGCGCCGGACGGTCGCGTACTGATGGCCGAGCGCACCTTCGCTCTTCCGGACCTCGGCGAGGGGCTCGAGGACGCCGTGGTCACCAGCTGGCTCGTCGCCGAGGGTGCCGAGGTGGAGCTCAACCAGCCGATCGCCGAGATCGAGACCGCGAAGGCCGTGGTCGAGATGCCCTCGCCGTACGCGGGCCGGATCGTCCGCCTCCACGCCGCGGCCGGCGACACGGTTGCGGTCGGAGCGCCGCTCGTGACGTTCGACGTAGGAGCGGAGGGATCCGCCCCGGCTGCCGGCTCCTCTGCGACATCCGCGGCTCGAGCGACGCCGGCGGTCCGCAAGCAGGCCAAGGATCTGGGCGTAGATCTTTCCGGGGTCTCCGGATCGGGCCCGGAAGGACGGGTGACGAGGGAGGACGTGGAGGCCGCGGTGGAAGGTCGCGACGGCGACGGTGCCGACGTCGAGCTCGTCCCCTTCTCCCCGGTGCGGAAAGCGATCGCCGAGAACCTCACGAAGGTGGCCGCGATCCCGCAGGTGACCACGTTCCGAACCGTGGACTGCACCGTGCTCGAGGATCTCCGGAACGAGCTCGGGCTGTCGCCGCTCCCCGTATTCGTGCGCGCGCTGACGGAAGTCGTCGCCGAGTACCGGTGGCTGAACGCGTCGTGGAGCGAACGCGGGATCCGGCTCCACGGGTCCGTGAACGTCGGGATCGCCACCGAGACGGAACGGGGCCTCGTCGTGCCGGTCCTGCGGGACGCGCGGTCGAAAGGGATCGGCGAGATCGCGACCGAGATCGCGCGGCTCGCGGAGGGGGCGCGTTCGAACGCCCTCTCGCCGGCCGACACCTCGGGAGCGACGATCGCGGTCTCGAACACCGGCTCCTACGGTTCGGAGTCGGGAACGCCGTTGCTGAACCCCGGCCACGCCGTGACGATCGCGCTCGGCGTGATCGAGCCTCGCGCCCTGGTGATCAACGGCAAGGCCGAGGCGAGGCCGGCGTGCACGCTCTCGTTGACGTTCGATCACCGGGTCCTGGACGGGGCGACGGTCGGACGCGGACTCGGGACGCTCGTCGACCTGCTCGAGTCGTCCGAACGCCTGCGGGGGCTGCCGCGGTGAGGATCGTCTCACTGCTGCCCTCGGCGACCGAGATCGTCTACGCGCTCGGCCTCGGCGATGACCTCGCCGCCGTGACCGAGGAGTGCGACTGGCCGCCCGAGGCCGATGACAAGCCGGTGGTGTCGAGGAGCGCGCTGCCCCCGGGCATCGCGAGCTCGCGAGAGATCGACGAGGCGGTCCGCGAGCGGATGGACACCCGCGAGCCACTGTACCGGCTCGACGTCGACCTGATCCGGCGGATCGAGCCGGACGTCATCCTCACGCAGGACCTGTGCCGTGTGTGCGCGGTCCCGAGCGGACAGGTGGAACGCGCGCTCGAGGAGGCCGGCGCGGAGCAGGCGAAGGTCGTCTCGCTCGACCCCCACTCGCTCGAGCAGGTCCTCGAGGGGATCCTCGCGACGGGCCGGCTGCTCGGCGCCGCGGACCAGGCCGGCGAGCTCGTCTCGTCGCTCCGCGCGCGGCTCGACGCGGTTCGACGCACCGCGGAACGTCTCCCCTCGATCCGCACCTTCGCGCTCGAATGGCTGGACCCGCCGTTCGTCGGCGGTCATTGGGTGCCCGACATCGTTCGGCTCGCCGGCGGAACGAACCTGCTGAACGAGCCCGAGCAGCCGTCGCGCGTGGTGTCGTGGTACGACGTCGGGGACGCGAACCCCGAGGTGGTCGTCTTCATGCCGTGCGGATACGACCTCGACGCCGCGGAGGACGAAGCCGCCGCGCTCCTCGGATCTCCGGGCTTCTCCGACCTCCCGGCGGCGCGGACCGGAAACGTGTTCGCGGTGGACGCCTCCTCGTACTTCTCGCGCTCCGGACCACGGCTCGTGGACGGCGCGGAGATCCTGGCGTGGGCGCTGCACCCCGACGCGTTCCCCGAGCCCCCGTCCGGCCGCGTCGCCCAGCTCGGCGGATAGCGCCTCGGGTATCCTCCGCGCGTGAGGGGCGAGAACCAGGTGACGCCCGCCGACGTGGGCAAACGCGTGTCGTTCCAGTTCGAGCTGCCGAACGGTTTCGTCGGTGAGGCGGTCGGCATCTTGGAGTACTTCGACGCTCCGGCCGCGACGTATATGGTTCGGCGCAAGAACGGCGACGTCGTTCGGGTGCCCGCCCGCGGCGTCCGTTTCGGCAAGGTCGTCGAGGGCTGAGGGGGTACGCGTTTCACCCGCGGAGCTCGAGGCGCTGAGGGAACTCGCCGTGCGACTCGGGGAACGCGCGGCGGCGATCCATCGCGAGGGTCTCGAGCGCGGGTTCGAGGTCCACCAGAAGAGCTCGGCCACCGACTACGTCACCGAGATCGACCGCGCCGCCGAAGCCGCGATCGTGGAGGGCATCCTCGCGGAACGGCCGGACGACGGGATCCTCGGAGAGGAGGGCACCGACCGAGCGGGGACGTCCGGGGTCCGCTGGGTCATCGACCCGCTCGACGGAACCGCGAACTACGTCCGAGGCTACCCCGCGTACTGCGCGGTGGTCGGCGTCGAGGTGGACGGGGTCCCGAGCGTCGGCGTCGTCGTCGATTCGCACGGCACGAGATCCGAGGGCGTTCGCGGGTCCGGCGCGACGCGGAACGGAAGCAGCATCCGTCCCTCGTCGAGAGACGACCTGGCCTCGGCCGTGATCTCCACCGGGTTCGGCTACCAGCCCGAGCAGCGGGCGCGGCAGGCGCGCGTCGCATCGATCGTCCTGCCGATGGTCGCCGACATCCGCCGCAGCGGATCGGCGGCGTTCGACCTCGTCGCCGCCGCGTGCGGGATCGTCGACGCGTACTACGAGGTGGGGCTTGCACCGTGGGACGTCTGTGCGGGGCGCGTCATCGTCGAGAGCGCGGGCGGTGTGGTGAGAACGATCCCGCAGCCCGTGGGGGGAGTCCTCACCGTGGCGGCGCCGACGCAGCTGCTCGAACCACTGCTCACATTGCTGTCGGAGGCAGGGCTGACGACCGGTTAGCTGGCCTGCTCGAGTCCGTGGAGGACATCGAGGAGGTCGTCGACGCTGAACGGCTTCGCCACGAAGGCATCGGCCCCGAGCTCGGCGGCCTTCGCGCGATCGCGCAGGCTCGAACGCGCCGACACGACGACGACGCGGGGACGCAGTCCGTCGGGGAGCTCCTGCAGCCGCTCGAGGACGCTCCACCCGTCCATCACCGGCATCATGATGTCCAGGAGCATCAGCGTCGGACGGTGCTCGCGGATCTCGTCGAGCGCGGTGCGCCCGTCGCGCGCCGAGTACGTCTGGTAGCCCTCGGCCTCCAGACTGAACTGCAGCATCCACACGACCTGGGGCTCGTCGTCCACGACGAGCACACTGGTCGCCGTCTCGGTCTTCATCATCACCGAAGGTATCGGCGCGTTAGGCGGGAACAGAACCCGGCAAGGGGCCGTTTGCCCGTGCCGGAAGGCCTCCCCCCGGCGACGGACGCCCATCTCCGGGGGGACCACGCCGACCTAGTCACTCCACGGGAACCAGCAAGGCTCAGGCCTGCGGGGATGCTCCCCCCGCGGTCACCCGGCCGATCGCGAACGCGGGGGTGCCGGCCTCGACTGTCCGCCGGACCACCTCGTCGGCGCGCTCGCGCGCGACCACCAGGACGAACCCGATGCCGAGATTGAACGTGGCGCGGAGGTCCTCCTCGACGGCGCCCGACGCCTCCTGCAGTAGGTCGAACACGGGCGGGACCGGCCACGAGCCCCAGTCGATCTTGGCGCGCGTTCCCTCGGGCAGGGCACGCGGCACGTTCTCGACAAGGCCTCCTCCGGTGATGTGCGCCGCGGAAAGGACCAGATCCGCGCGGGCGAGATCGCGGACGAGGGGCGCGTAGATCGTCGTCGGCTCCAGGAACTCGTCGCCGAGCGAGCGACCGAGTCTCGGGAGCACGTCGTCGAGCCCGTATCCCGCGTCCTCCAGCAGCACCTTCCGTACGAGGGAGTAGCCGTTCGAGTGCAGCCCGCTCGACGCCAGCCCGACCAGGACGTCGTCGGCCGCGACACGGTGCGGCCCGAGGAGCTCCTCCTCGCTCACGATCCCGACACAGAAACCGGCGAGGTCGAACCCTCCCGCCCCCCTCACGCCAGGGTGTTCGGCCGTCTCGCCACCGAGGAGCGCACACCCGGCTCGCCGGCAGCCCTCGGCGACGCCCGCGACGATCGCCGCGACCTCCTCCGGAACCACCTTCTCCATCGCCACGTAGTCGAGGAAGAGCAGCGGCTCGGCGCCGGTGCAGACGACGTCGTCCGCGCACATGGCGACGAGGTCGATCCCCACCGTGTCGAGCCTGCCGGCGAGCCGCGCGACGTCGAGCTTGGTACCGACGCCGTCCGTCGCCGCGGCTAGGTACCGGTCCTCTCCGATGCGGAACAGGCCCGCGAAGCCCCCCACCCCATCGACGACCTCGGGCCGCGTAGCACCCTTCGCGAGCTCGCGGATCAGCCCGACGGCCTCGGTGGCCGCGTCCAGATCGACGCCCGCCCGACGGTACGCCTCGCTCACGACTTGGCGGGATGCTCGAGGAGGAACTTGCCCGCGTTCTCGGGGATCGGGATCGGGTACTCGCCGTCGAAGCAGGCGCGGCAGAACCCGCTCTTGTCCTGGCCGGTCGCGGCGACCATGCCCTCCAGGGAGAGGTAGCCGAGCGAATCCGCGCCCACGTACTGCCGGATCTCCTCGACCGCGAGGTCGGACGCGATCAGCTCGGAGCGCGTCGACATGTCGATGCCGTAGAAGCACGGCCACTGGATCGGCGGGCACGTGATCCTCGTGTGCACCTCGGCGGCGCCGGCCTCGCGCAGGATCTGGACGAGCTGGCGTGTGGTCGTGCCCCGAACGATCGAGTCGTCGATCACGACGAGCCGCTTGCCGCGGATCGTCTCGGGGATCGGGTTCAGCTTCAGCTTCACGCCGCGCTCGCGGAGCGTCTGCGACGGCTGGATGAACGTCCGGCCCACGTAGCGGTTCTTGATGAGGCCCTCTCCGTACGGGATGCCGGAGACCTCCGCGTATCCGGCCGCGGCCGAATGCCCGGTGTCGGGGACCGGCATCACGAGGTCGCCGTCGGCCGGTGCTTCAGCCGCGAGGCGCCGACCCAGCTCGCGACGAACCTCGTAGACGGTCCGGCCTCGCAGGCGCGAGTCTGCGCGCGCGAGGTACACGTACTCGAAGATGCAGAGCGCCTCCCGGGGGCTCTCCGCGAAACGCACCGAATGCAGCCCCCGGTCGTCGATCCGCACGAGCTCTCCCGGCTCCACGTCTCGAAGGAACACGGCCCCCACGATGTCGAGCGCGCAGGTCTCGGACGCGACCACGTACCCGTTCGGGAGGCGCCCGATCGACAGCGGACGAAGTCCATGGGGGTCCCGGGCGGCGAACAGGCTCCGCTCGTCCATGAAGACGAAGCAGAAGGCACCCTCGAGCGTCGGGAGGACCTCGAGCGCGGCCGCCTCGAGACCACCCCCGGTCTCACGCGAGAGCAGTGTCGCGACCAGGTCCGAGTCGGTCGTGGCGGCGCCGCTGCGGCCGGCCCGTTCGGCCAGCTCGAGCGTGTTCACCAGGTTGCCGTTGTGCCCGAGCGCGAGCGAGCGATGTCCGTCGGTCTTGAATGCCGGCTGCGCGTTCTCCCACGTCGTCGACCCGGTGGTCGAATAGCGGTTGTGCCCGATCCCGAGGTCACCCTGCAGGGTGGTGAGCGTGGCCTCGTTGAAGACCTGCGAGACGAGACCGAGCTCCCGGTAGACGAGGAGGTGTTCGCCGTCGGAGACCGCCATGCCGGCGGATTCCTGCCCGCGGTGCTGCTGCGCGAAGAGCCCGAAGTAGATGAGTCTGGCGACCTCTTCGCCCGGCGCCCACACGCCGAACAGGCCGCATTCTTCTTTCGGACTCTCTGCCCCCACGCGCCGCGATGCTAGCACCGGCCTCGGACGACTCCGGGATGGATGAGCGGTCTTGTCGGACTTTCGGCGACGCGTCCACCGACCTCGAGGTGAAAGGAACCACGCCGGCGCCCATGAGGTCATGCCGGGCCGGTCCCGATGCGCGGTCTACGCTGGGCTCGTGAACGAGCGGGTGCTGCTCGTGGAGGACGACGCCTCGATCCGGGAGTCCACGGCCCTGGGGCTCGAGCGGGCCGGCTTCCGCGTGACCACCGCGGCCGACGGGCGGGAGGCGGTCGACCGGTTCCGGCGAGACGGGTTCGATCTCGTCGTCCTCGACCTCATGCTTCCCGAGATGGACGGCTTCGAGGTCTGCCGCCAGCTCCGCCGGGAGAGCGGTGTCCCGATCGTGATGCTGACCGCGCGCGCCGACGCCACGGACGTGGTGGCCGGCCTCGAGCTGGGTGCCGACGATTTCGTCACGAAGCCGTTCGACCTTCCGGTGCTGGTCGCGAGGGCTCGGGCCGTCGTCCGTCGAAGCTCGGCGGCGGGACCGGAGGAGGTGCTCCGCGTGGGGGACCTGGAGGTCGACCGGGCCGCCTTCACGGCGCGGCGTGGCGAACGGGACCTCGCGCTCACGACCACCGAGTTCCACCTCCTTGCCACGCTCGCCGGGCGCCCGGGACAGGTCTTCACCCGCGAGATGCTGCTCGAGGCGGTCTGGGGCTACGACTACCTGGGCGACTCGCGACTGGTCGACGTGGCGGTCCAACGCTTGCGCGCCAAGGTGGAGGACGACACCGCCAAACCGCGCCGGATCGTGACGGTCCGGGGGGTCGGCTATCGCCTGGAGAAGGGATAGGGGCGTGCCGTTGCCGGTCACCGCGCCCACGAGGCTTCGAAGGCGGCTCACGGTGGCCTTCATCCTGGTGGCGGGAACCCTGACCTTCGTCCTCGCCGCGACGACCTATCTCGTCGTCCGCGAGGCGAGGCTGAGCGATTCGCTCGAGCGCGCCGAGCGGGAGGCGCGCTTCGGCCTGCGGCTGGCCGCCGGGCTGGGCACGGGAGCCGACCTCCGGCAATTCGTCCAGGGCTTCGAGGGGCGAGGCGTGCACGCGGTCCTGATCGAGGAGGATCGACGGTTCGTCTCCAACCCCTCGGTCGACCCGGCGATCCCTCCGGAGCTCCGTTCCCTGGTGGACGGAGGTCGGCTCGCCTTTGAGCGCGTGGACGTCGGCGGCAGCCACCATCTCGTCGTCGGGGGGCATCCGCCCGGATCCACGGCCGAGCTGTATCTCCTGTTCTCCGAGGAGAGCCTGATGCGCGACCTCGGCCAGCTCGGCGCGCTCCTTTCGGCCGGGTGGCTCGCCACGGTCATCGTGGCGGCGCTCGTGGGATGGCTCGTCGCGCGCCGAACTCTCGCCCCGGTAGGTCGCGCGAGCAGCGCGGCGCGGGACCTGGCCGAGGGACTGCTGGACACGCGTCTCCCGGCGTCCGGGGCCGACGAGTTCGGGGTTTGGGCGGCGTCGTTCAACCAGATGGCGGAGGCCCTGCAGGCAAAGATCACCGACCTCACGCAGGCCAGGTCGCGGGAGCGACGGTTCACCGCGGACGTGGCGCACGAGCTCCGAACCCCGCTCACGGCACTTGTATCCGAGGCATCGATGCTCGCCGAGCACCTGGACCGGCTGCCGCCGGAGGCCAGCCGACCGGCGCAGCTCCTGATCGCCGACGTCGCACGGCTGCGGCGGCTCGTCGAGGACCTGATGACGATCGCGCGGTTCGACGCAGGGCGCGAAGACGTGCGAAACGACGAACTCGAGCTCTCGGCGCTCGTCGAGGCCACGATCCGATCGCGTGGGTGGACGGACCTCGTCTCGCTCGATGCGGAACCGGTGTCGATGAACGGAGACCGCCGGCGGATCGAGACGATCGTGGCCAACCTCGTGGCCAACGCCGTGGAGCACGGTGGGAGCGACGTCGCCGTGCGGATCCGGCCCGGCCCGGATGAGGCGACCGTGGAGGTCTCCGACCACGGACCGGGCATCGCCGACGAACACCTGCCGCACGTGTTCGACCGCTTCTACAAGGGCGACCGAGCGCGAACGGGCGGCAGCGGGCTCGGACTGGCGATCGCGCTCGAGAACGCGCGCCTGCTCGGCGGGGACCTCGATGTGCGGAGCGTCCCGGGGCGCGGGACACGGCTCACCTTGCGGTTACCTGTGGCAGAACGGTTACACGGAGGTGACGGCGCCGTTGCGTCGGCGGATCAGGATGGCCGTGGATCGACGAAGGAGGCGAGCACGGATGAAGCGGATCCTGGTCCTGTCCACGGCACTGACGTTGCTGGCGACGGCGTGCGCTGAGCGAGGCGCGGGAAGCCTCGGGCCGATCGGAGACGGCAACACCCCGACGGAGAGCCCGTCGGTCGTCGCGCCGACCGACCCACCCTCGGGATCTCCCGGCCCGGAGCCCACCGACGAAACCATGACCTTCGAGGTGTGGTACGCCCACGGACCCGGACCGTGGCTCTTCGTGACCGAGCGGACCGAGCCGTTCGCTCCCGCGATCGGCGGGGCCGCCTTGAACGCGTTGTTCGCGGGCCCCTCGGAGCTCGAGCGCGAGGCCGGCGTTTCCAGCGCCGTTCCTCAGGGCACGCGGTTGCTGGGGTTGTCCATCGAGGACGGCCTGGCCACGGCGGACCTGTCCGCCGAGTACGAATCGGGGGGTGGCTCCGCGTCGATGCTGATGCGGCTCGCTCAGCTCACCTACACGCTCACGCAGTTCGACACCGTGGACGAGGTGCTCTTCACGCTCGAAGGACAGCCCGTCGGGGAGTTCTTCTCGGGCGAGGGGATCGTGATCGAGGACCCGATGACCCGCCGGGACTTCGCGGACCTGCTCGCTCCGATCGTCGTGGCCGGTCCCGTCGTGGGGCAGCGGGTGACAAGCCCGATCACCGTGTCGGGTACGGCGAACGTGTTCGAGGCCACGGTCAGCATCAGCGTGCTCGATGCGGCGGGCAATGAGATCGCCAGGACGTTCACCACCGCGACCTGCGGAACGGGATGTCGCGGCGAGTACTCCGAGACGGTGCGATACGAAGTGGACCGCACGCAACCCGGGACCGTCCGTGTCTACGAGTCGAGCGCCGAGGACGGGCGACCGATCAACGTCGTGGAGATCCCGGTCACGCTCGTCGCGTGACCGGGGCGACGCCCGTCATCGGACGAGGGTCGGCACCCGCTGGATCGCGTTGTTCGTGTAGCCGCCGACGTTCCACGAAGGCTGGTTCGCCTGCGTGGCGCCGGTCGCGTCGGTGGCGCGGCAGCAGAGCACGCGATCGCCGGGTGAAGCGTGCCACTCGAACGCCCACCCCCGCCAGGCGTACTCGCCGGGCGGCGGCTCGCCGAGATCCGTGTCCCACCACGTCCGGCCGTCGTCGTCGCTGAACTCCACCCGCTCGATCGGACCGAACCCCGACCACGCTCGTCCGAGAACCGTGTGCGTGCCGTCGTCGACGATGCGGCTCCGGCTCTGGAACTCCGGGATGCCCGGCGGCACCATGAGGCTCCTCGGCCTGATGCGGTTCAGGGGCTCGCCCTCCTCGTCCGGGTCCGAGCGGAGCCGGTAACTGTGCACGTTCTGGTAGCCGGCGAACGGCTCCGTCAGGACCGTGATGCGAGAGACCCATTTCACGCTCGCCATCCCGTACCAGCCCGGCACCACGAGCCGGAGCGGGAACCCGTGCTGCGGAAGCAGCGGCTGACCGTTCATCTGGAACGCGAGCAGCACCTCGGGCCGCATCGCGTCGTCGAGCGGCAGGCTCCGCCCGTATGACTGCTCCATCTCGCTCTCGACACCGCGGTCGAGCCCCGTGAACGCGACCTCGACGGCGCCTTCTTCGATCCCGACTTCCTCCAGCACGCCCCGGAGCGGCGTGCCCGTCCACTCGGCGGTGCCGACCGCCTCCAGAACCCAGGGCTGGCTCACCACGTGAGGCTCGATCATCGTTCGGCCGTTCCCGGCGCATTCGAGGGTGACGGCCTGCGTCATCGTCGGCCGGGAACGCAGGTCGTCGAGCGACAGCTCCGCCGGGGACCGCACGTTTCCCTCGACCGACAGGCGCCAGGACTCGGGATCGACGTCCGGGATGTCGTAATGGATCAGGAGGTAGTGCAGGCCCGCGGGGGTGAGGTCGTAGCGCAGCGCCTCCAGGGGCATGCCGTGGTTCCGCGCGGCGAGCTGCAGCTCCTCGCGACTGATCCCCTGGGTCTCGGTCGTGTCGGTCATGTCGGGTGTCTTCGTATGCGGCCGTGGTGAGGCTACCCCGCGAGGAGCTTGGGGATGGCCTCCTCGTACACGGCGGCAGCCTCCTCGAGGGTCACCTCGGCGAGACCGTCGAAGACCAGGCGCGGCCCGCCGGTCTCCCCGATCCGCGCGATGGGGACGCGCATCGCCACCGCGAGATCCTCGAGCTCGGACCCCCGCTCGGCCGCCACCGCGACGACGGCCCGCGAAGCGGACTCGGCGAAGAGCGCCACGTGGAGAGGCAGGTCGCCGGGGAGCGACACCGCGAAACCCGTGTGACCGGCGATCGCCGACTCGGCGAGCGCTACCGCGAGACCGCCGTCGCCGCAGTCGTGCGCGGAACGGAGCAGGTCCAGGCGGGCGCCTTCGATGAGTAGGCCGTGGAGCCTGCGCTCGCGGTCCACGTCCAACGCCGGAGGGCGGCCGGAGACCGCACCGAGGACGGCCTCCGCGAACTCCGAGCCACCGAGCTCGGGGAACGTCTCGCCGAGCTGGTAGACGACGGTCCCCTCGTCGAGTGGATGGAGCACCGCGAGCCGGTGATCCTCGATCAAGCCGAGCATGCCGACGACGGTCGTCGGCCAGATCGCCGAGCCGCCGGACTCGTTGTAGAAGCTCACGTTGCCGCCGGTGACCGGCGTCTCGAACGCGCGGCACGCGTCCGCCATCCCGCGGACCGACTCCGTGAACTGCCACATGACCTCCGGGCGCTCGGGGTTGCCGAAGTTGAGGCAGTTCGTGATCGCGAGGGGCGTCGCGCCGGTGCAGGCCACGTTCCGAGCGGCCTCCGCGACCGCGTGTGCGGCGCCGAGGTAGGGATCGAGCGCACCGAACCGCCCCTTGCCGTCGGTCGACAGCGCGAGCGCCTTCATCGTCCCCTCGACGCGGATCAGGGCCGCGTCGCCGCCGGGCCCGAGCACGGTTCCGCCCTGCACGATGGAGTCGTACTGCTCCCACACCCACCGTTTGGTCGCCACGTTGGGCGAGGACAGGATCCGGAGCAAGGCATCCGTCGGCGAGATCGTTACCGAGGCGAACGTCGGGTCGTCCTCGACGAGGTCGTCGTGCCCGGCGGGCGGCGATATCGGCCGTGTGTAGACGGGCGCATCGTCGGTCAGCGACCGCGCCGGGATGTCCGCGACGGTGCGACCGTTCGCACGCACGTCGAGCGTTCCTCCGTCGTCGACGAGCCTTCCCACGACCGCCGAGGCGAGCCCCCACTTCGCGCAGACGTCCTGGAAGTCCCGGAGCCGCTCCGGCGACACGATCGCGAGCATCCGCTCCTGCGATTCGCTGGTCAGGATCTCGAACGGCTCGAGGCCCGGCTCGCGAAGCGGCACCACGTCGAGATCGAGCTCGGCGCCCAGTCGCGCCCGAGACGCCGACTCGCTCACCGCGCACGTCAGGCCGGCCCCGCCCAGGTCCTGGAGCCCTTCGAGGAGATCGCGTTCGACCAGCTCGAGCGAGGCCTCGATGAGCAGCTTGCCGGCAAACGGGTCCCCGATCTGCACGCTCGGACGGCTCTCTTCGGAACCCTCCACGAGCGTGCGGGAGGCGAGGACGGACACCCCGCCGATCCCGTCGCGTCCGGTCGTGGCACCGAACAGCACCAGCAGGGAACCCTCGTGGACCTCGCGGGCGGAGGTGACGAGCCGGTCCGCGCGAGCGATGCCGACGCACATCACGTTCACCGTCGGGTTCGCCGAGTGGGCATCGGCGAAGTGGACCTCGCCGCCGACGGTCGGGACGCCGATGCAGTTCCCGTAACCGCCGATCCCGGCCACGACACCCTCGAACAGCCACCGGTTGCGCTCCTCGTCGAGGGGACCGAAGCGGAGCGGGTCGAGCAACGCGACCGGACGCGCGCCCATCGAAACGATGTCGCGCACGATCCCACCGACGCCTGTCGCCGCTCCTTGGTACGGCTCCACCGCGCTCGGGTGCGAGTGCGATTCCATCTTGAAGACGACCGCGATACCGTCGCCGACGTCGATCGCGCCGGCGTCCTCCCCGGGCCCGACGAGCACGGCCGGTCCCTCCGTCGGCAAGGTGCGCAGGTGCGCCTTCGAGCTCTTGTACGAGCAGTGCTCGGACCACATCGCCGCGTACATGGCGAGCTCGGTCGGGTTCGGATCGCGGCCCAGCGTGTCGACGATCGACGCGAGCTCGTCGTCGGTGAGCCCGAGCTGGAGGTGGAGCGGCTCGGTCACGCCGCGGATACCCGCTCGAGCGCAGCCTCGAGCAGGGCGACGAACATCGCCTGCCCTCCCGTGGCGCCGACGTCCGGGTCGACGGCGTGCTCGGGATGCGGCATCAGGCCGACGACGTTCCCGCCCTCGTTGCGGACCCCGGCGATCTGATCGGTGCTGCCGTTGACGTTGTGCGCGTCGTCGAGGGCACCATCGGGAGCGCAGTAACGGAACACGACGAGCCCCTCGCCCTCGATCCGGCGAAGCTCGTCCTCGCGCGCGACGAACTGACCCTCGCCGTGCTTCACCGGGACGCGCAGAACGTCACCGGGAACCAGCCCTCCGGTCAGCGGCGAGAGCGACGTCTCGACCCGGACGTCGATCCACCGGCAGACGAACCGGAGCTGGCGGTTGCGGATCAACGCGCCGGGCAGCAGGCCGGCTTCGCACAGGATCTGGAACCCGTTGCAGATCCCCACGACGGGTCCGCCTCGCGCGGCGAACGAGCGGACCTCGTCCATGATCGCGGCGAAGCGCGCGATCGCACCCGTCCTCAGGTAGTCGCCGTACGAGAAACCGCCCGGCAGGATCACCGCGTCGACGCCGTGGAGGTCCCGGTCCCCGTGCCACAGCGAGATCGACTCGCCGCCCATGAAGCGGACGGCCCGAAGCGCATCGCGGTCGTCGAGCGATCCGGGGAACGTGACGACGCCGATCCGCGGCAGTCCGTCGCTCACGCGGGCCGCTCCTCGTAGGCCGGGTCCCCGTGCTCGCTCACGTCGCGGATCGCGAACGTCTCGATCACCGGGTTCGACAGGAGGCGCTCCGCCATCTCCTTCACCTGCGCGAGGGCCGCGTCACGGTCGCTGGACTCGAGCTCCAGACGCACGTACTTGCCGACACGGACCTGGGCCACGTTCGTCCACCCCAGAGCCGGCAGCGCGCCCCCGATCGCAGTCCCCTGCGGATCGAGCAGGCCAGGCTTCAGGGAGATCTCGACATGCGCGACGAACCTCACGCGAGCTCCTTTCGCAGCCGTTCGAGGTCGACCGCGCTCGTCTCGCCGTCGCGTTCGGTGGACACGCCCATCCGGTGACGGTAGTGCTCGAACCGCTCGCCGGTCACCCGCTCGTACGCCTCGCGGTACTTCATGGCGGTCCGGTCGATCACCTCGTTCGGCAACCCCGGCGGCGGCGGCTCGTGGTCCCACCCGCTGGCATCCAGCCAGTCCCGGACGAACTGCTTGTCGAAGCTCGGCTGTGCGACCCCTGACCGGTAGCCGTCGACGGGCCAGAAACGCGAGGAGTCGGGCGTCAACACCTCGTCGATCAGGATCAGGTCTCCGTCGGCGAACCCGAACTCGAACTTCGTGTCGGCCACGATGATGCCGCGCTCGGCGGCAACCTCCGCGCCGCGCTCATAGAGCGCGATGGTCAGCTCGCGGAGCCGCTCGGCGAGCCCCTTGCCGACGAGGTCGACGGCCTCCTCGAACGTGAGCGGCAGGTCGTGGCCCTCGGCCGCCTTCGTCGTCGGCGTGAAGATCGGTTCGGGGAGGCGATGGGCCTCGTCGAGCCCGGCGGGGAGCGGGACGCCGCAGACGTGGCCTTCGCGCCGGTACTGCTTCAGTCCCGAGCCCGTCAGGTAGCCGCGCGCGACGCACTCGAGGGGGATCACCTCCGCCTTCACCGCCAGGGTCGCGCGGCCCGAGAGCACGGGCTCGCTCCGGAACGGTTCGGGGAAGTCGCGACGGTCGGCGCTGATGAGGTGGTTCCCGATCAGGTCGCCGGTGCGTTCGAGCCAGAACAGCGTTAGGCCCGTCAGGACGCGTCCCTTGTCCGGGACCGGATCGGGGAGCACCACGTCGAAGGCGCTGATCCGGTCGGTGGCGACGAGGAGCACCCGGTCCTCGCCGACGTCGTAGATGTCCCGGACCTTGCCCTGGCCGTAGAGCCTCGCGCCGCTCTCGCCCATCAGCTCGAACGCTCCACGGGTACCTTCTCGAGCCGGTCGAGCACGACGTCGAGGTTACGCAACGCGCGCATCGGGTCGAACAGTTCGTCGAGCCGGTCCCCGATCCGCTCGCGCACCTGAGCATCTCCTTCGGCGAGCGCTCGGAACGAACCTCCTTCGTCCCACGCCTTCGAGGCGGCCGATCGAACGATCGCGTACGCGTCTTCCCGCGACATCCCGGACTCGACGAGCGCGAGCAGCACGTTCTGCGAGTACGCGAGCCCCCCGCCGACCTCGAGGTTCGCGCGCATCCGATCCGGATACACCTCGAGCCCCTCGAGGACCTCGGTGAGCTCGGCCAGCATGAAGTCGAGGGCGATCGTCGAGTCCGGAAGGATGACCCTCTCGGCCGACGAGTGCGAGATGTCGCGCTCGTGCCACAGCACCGCGTTCTCCAGGGCGGCCTGCAGGTTGCCGCGGATCACGCGTGCGAGGCCGGTGATCCGTTCGGACCGGACCGGATTCCGCTTGTGCGGCATCGCGCTCGAGCCCTTCTGCCCCTCGGAGAACGGCTCCTGGACCTCGCGGACCTCGGTCCGCGCGAGATGCCGGATCTCGGTCGCGACCCCGTCGAGCGTCGTCGCGGTGATCGCGAGCGAGCTCATGAACTCAGCGTGCCGGTCGCGCGCCACCACCTGGTTCGAGGCCTCCGCGGGCCGGAGTCCGAGCTTCGCGCAGACCTCCTCTTCGACCCGCGGGTCGACCTGCGCGTAGGTCCCGACGGCTCCGCTGATCGCTCCCACGCCCACGACCTCGCGCGCCCGGCGCAACCGCTCCCGGTCGCGGTCGAGCTCGAACGTCCACAGGGCGACCTTGTGGCCGAAGGTGGTCGGCTCGGCGAGGACCCCGTGCGTCCTTCCGGCCATCACGGTCCCGCGGTGCGACAGCGCCAGCCGCTTCGTCACGCCGAGCAGCCGCTCGATCCGTCCCAGCAAGAGGTCTGCGGCCTCTCGGAGCTGCAAGGCCAGCCCGGTGTCGAGCACATCCGACGACGTGAGCCCGAAATGCACCCAGCGGCCGGCCGGCCCGACGGACTCGCCGACGTTCTGCACGAAGGCGGCGACGTCGTGCTTCGTGACCGCCTCGAGCTCGGCGACGCGGTCCAGGTCGAACGCCGCATCCGCCCGCACCTGTCGCGCATCCTCCTCGGGGATCACGCCCAAGCGAGCCCATGCTTCAACGGCCAGGATCTCGATCTCGAGCCAGTGACCGAGGCGGGCCTCGTCCGACCACACCGCCGACATCTCGGGGAGGACGTAGCGCGGGATCATCGCTCCGGCGGGACGGCGGAGCGCAGGCTCACAGCCGCAGGCCCTCCGCCAAGTCGTCCTTGAACCGCCACAGGCGCTTCTGGATGTCCGGGTCGCCGACGCCGAGGATCTCCGCCGCCAGCACCGCCGCGTTCATGCCGGCGTCGACCCCCACGGTGGCGACCGGGACTCCCCCGGGCATCTGCGCCGTGACGTACAACGACTGATCGCCCGCCATCTGGTCGCTCGCGACCGGGACGCCGATAACGGGGAGGACCGTTCGGGCGGCGACCGCGGAGGCGAGGTGGCCCGAGATGCCCGTCGTACAGATCACGACCTTGATGCCGCGCTCGAACGCCGTCCGGGCGTATTCGTCGACGAGATCGGGATTGCGGGGAGCCGACATGACGCGGATCTCATGAGGGATCTCGAGCTTCTCGAGGATCGCGGTGGTCTGTTGCATGACGGCGAGCTCGGCGGGCGACCCGACGAGCACACCGACCTGCGGGGCCTGTTCGTTCACCTGCCCTCCGCCTCCGACGCCAGCGCGGCGATGTCCCTGCGGTACTGCATCCCCTCGAACGAGATCGAGGAGCAGGCCTCGTACGCTCGAGCCCGGGCCTCGGCCACATCGTCGCCGATCGCGCCCACGGACAGGACCCGTCCCCCCGACGTGACCACTCTACCCCGCCGCTCCGCGGTCCCGGCGTGGAACACGAGCGCGCCGTCGACCTGCGCTGCCTCCTCCAGGCCCGCGATGTCGAACCCGGTCTCGTACTCCTCCGGGTAGCCGCCCGAGGCCAGGACGACGGTGACACAGGCCTGCGTGGAGAGGTTCGCCTTGTAGAGCCCGAGGTTGCCCTCGGCGCACGCGAGGAACAGCTCCGCGAGATCAGATCCCAGCCGCGGGATCACCACCTGGGCCTCGGGGTCGCCGAACC
>JBBDWS010000086.1:0-5422 GCA_040902755.1 Actinomycetota bacterium | reverse complement strand
GTCGCGGCCGTCGGAGAGCGCGAACGCCGACACCTCCCGGCCCTCGAGGAACTCCTCGATGAGGACGGTGGACCCGGCGGATCCGAACACGCGGTCCTCGAGGGCGGCGGACAGCGCGGCGACGGCGTCCTCGCGCCGTTCGGCGATCACGACCCCCTTGCCGGCGGCGAGCCCGTCAGCCTTGACGACAAACGGCGGCTCGAACCGCTCGAGGGCGGCGAGCGCCTCCGGCATCGAGCCGACGGTCTGCGAACGCGCCACCGGAACCCCGTGGCGCTCGCAGAGCCGCTTCGCCCACGCCTTCGAGCCCTCGATCCGCGCGGCGGCCCGCGTGGGCCCGAACACGAGCTTCCCCCGCGCGTCGAGCTCGTCCGCGAGCCCGGCCACCAGCGGTCCCTCCGGCCCGATCACCGTGAGGTCGATCCGCTCCCGCTCGACCAGATCCACGATGGCGGGAACGTCGTCCGCCGCCACGGCGATGCAGTGCGCGTCTCGCGCGATGCCGGCGTTGCCCGGCGCGGCGAACAGCCGGTCGATCGTCGGGTTCTGCGTGAGTCGCCAGACGATCGCGTGCTCTCGCGCGCCGCCGCCGACGACGAGCACCCTCATGCGTCGTCCGGGTGGCTCGGCGCGTCGGCGGAAAGACTCTGCTCCCGGCCGGGGCCGACCGAGACGACGCCGATCGGCACGCCGGCCAGATCCTGCAGGCGGTCGAGGTACTTCCGCGCCGCGGCGGGCAGATCGGAGAACGCGCGGACCTGCCCGAGATCCTCGGTCCAGCCCTCGAGCTCCTCGTAGACCGGCTCCGCCGCGTGGAAGAGCGACTGATGCGACGGGACGTCTTCGTACAGGGAGCCGTCGGCGCGGTAGGCGATGCACACCTTCACCGACTCGAAGCCGCTCAGCACGTCGAGCTTGGTCACGAACAGCTCGGTGAGGCCGTTCACCCGAGCGGCGTAACGAGCGATGACGGCGTCGAACCAGCCGCATCGCCGCTTGCGGCCGGTCACGGTTCCGAACTCCCGTCCGCGCTCGCCGAGACGTTCGCCCCCCGGCCCGGTGTCCTCGGTCGGAAACGGCCCGGCGCCGACGCGCGTCACGTAGGCCTTCGTGATCCCGATCACGCGCTCGACCTCGCGGGGACCGATGCCGACCGACGCTAGGGCGTAGCCGGCGACCGGGTTCGACGACGTGACGAACGGATACGTCCCCTTGTCCAGATCGAGCATCGTGCCCTGCGCGCCCTCGAGCAGCACGTTCTTCCCGGCCCGGAGCCCCTCGTGGATCAGCCGGGAGGTGTCCGCGACGTGCGGGCGCAGTCGTTCGGCGTATCGGAGGTAGTCGTCGAGGATCAGATCCGATGTGAGCGGGAGCCTCCCGTAGACGCGAGTGAGAACCAGGTTCTTCTCGCGCAGCACGATCTCGAGCTTCGCCCGGAAGATCTTCTCGTCGAACAGGTCCTGGATCCGAAGGCCGATGCGCGCCGCCTTGTCGGCGTACGCCGGTCCGATCCCGCGCTTGGTCGTCCCGAGCGCGTTCTTTCCGAGGAACCGCTCGGTCACCTTCTCGAGCTCCAGGTGGTACGGCATGATCATGTGGCAGTTGCCGCTCACCACCAGGCGGGACGGATCGATCCCGACGGCGGACAGCCCGTCCATCTCTTCCAACAGGGCTCGGGGGTCGACCACAACGCCGTCGGCGATGACCGACGTGATGTGCGGATACAGGATGCCCGAGGGGATCAGCTGGAGCTTCAGCGTGTGCCCCTCGGCCAGGATCGTGTGACCCGCGTTGTTCCCGCCCTGGTACCGGACCACGAAGTCCATCCGGTCGGCGAGGTAGTCGGTCGCCTTGCCCTTTCCCTCGTCTCCCCACTGGGTCCCGACCACGATCGAGGCAGGCATCGGCCCGAGTCTATCGGTGACGTCTAGGAGGTCTTTGCGGTGGCGCGAGCGAGCATCGAGTCCATCTCCGCAACGAGCGGTGCCGCCTGCAGCGAGCGATAGCGGTCGCGAGCCGAGCGGAAACGGTCAGCCGCCTCGTTCGCCCGTCCGAGCCCGAGCAGGGACCGGCCGGCCCCGGCTAACGCGTGCCCGGTCTCCAGGATCGAGGGGAAGGTCCCCCATCGGGTGGCGGCATCGTCGTAGCCCTTCAGGGAGGTGGGGAGGTCACCCTCGAGCTCGGCCAAGACGGCCCGTCCCGCGGTCAGGCTGTTGACGTTTCTCGTCATGTTCTGGATCCCCTGCTCGACGAGAGACCGGAGTAGCTCGACCGCACCGGCGGCCAGGCAGACACGCGACGCCCAGTCGAGGAGCCAGCTCCGAAAGCCGATACGTCCCCGGAGCAGCTCATCGAGCTCCTCCACAAGCGCCAGCGCACCTGCGACGTCCCCATGATCTCCCCGAGCGAGCGCCGCTACGCGGAACGCCGGAACCACGACTTGGCCGTCGCCGATCTCCCGCGCCCGCGGCAGCAGCGCCTCCTCGATCCGCTCGTCAGCGTTCGGAACGCCGCGGTGAAGCAGGACGTCTCGCCGATAGGTGTCGGTGAGGACCGTGAGCTGCGTGCCGGCACCGCTGCCGCGCTCGATCTCTCGGTTCAGGATCCCCTGTCCAACGTCGAGGAGCGAGTCCCACGCTCCGAGGTCGTAGCTCGTCCACATCGTCTGCATCCGAGCCCAGTCCGCGTGCCGGGCGGCACCGCGACGGTCGCCGATCTCGGCGCCGGCCTCGTACAGCGCCTGCCCCTTCTCCGGCCCCTCCGCGAACCACACGTTGTCGCCCAGGTTCACGTGCGCGGCCGCCGTGAAGCCGGCCGGTGACGACTCGAGGGCGATCCGCAAACCCTCCCGCAGGTCGGCGAACCCGCCCTCCACGTCACCCATGTCGGTCCGCGCCTGACCTCGCATCTGGAGCACCACCGCAAGGTCGGTCTCCGACCCGAACTCGCGGACGAGGGGCAGCGCCTCCTCGCTCGCGGCGATGGCCTGCGCACTTCGGCCGGCCAGGCCGTGCGAGGCAACGAGCCGTGACAACACGTTGGCGAGCTCCGCGCTCCCCGGCCGGCCTTCCATGATGCGCATCGCGGCGGCGATCAGCTCGGTCTGTCGAGCCGTGTCTCCTTGCTGCCACGCGTTCCTCGAGAGCCATGCCAGCGCCGCCGCCTCGCCGGGCTGGTCCCCCATCGCGCGCGCCTCGGTGGCTGCCTCGGTGAGAAGCTCGTCCGCCCGCTCCCCGGACGCACCTCCGGAGACGGCGAGGTGGCCTCCCAGCATGAGCGCGGCGAACCGGTTCGGATCGCCCGGACGGGTGAGCGCGAGGGCGCGCTCGAAATACACGCTGGCCTTCGACACGTCGAGCCTGAGCGCTCGTTCCGCAGCAAGCATCAGGAAGCGGAACGCCTCCTTCTCGACCTCGCCCGTGTCGACGCCGACCGCGCGCGCGAGCTCGAGTGCCTGTTCGTAGTGATAAGCGAGCAGCTCCGAACTGTCGGCAAGACGTTCGCCCGCGATCTTCTCGATCCAGACCGCAGCGGCCTGGTGCTTGTCGGCTCGCGACGCGCGCGGGATCTGGCCGTACGCGACGTCTCGGACGAGCAGATGCCAGAACGCGTACTCGGTCTCGCCCTCGATCGAAGGCCGGCGGGCCGGACGAAGGAGCTCCTTGCGCGCCAGATCGTGGAGACCTTCGCGAACCTGCCGTGGGTCGATCCCGCCCATCTCGGCGAGCGCCCCCGCCCAGAAGACCTTGCCGATCACCGCGGCGTCCTGCAGCAACGCCTTGCGTTCCGGCGAGAGCGTGTCGAGGCGTGCGGCGATCAGCGCCTGAACGGTCTCGGGAACGGGGATCTCGTCCTCACCCGAGGTCAGTTCCCACGACGCTCCGCTTCGGGCCAGCACGCCGCGGTCCACGAGCATCCGGATGAACTCCTCGGCGTACAGCGGGTTCCCGCCGGCCCGGGCGAGGAGCGCCGTCTGGGTCTCTGCCGGGAGGACCGTGCGGTCGAGCAGGGCGCCGATCAGCTGCGCGGTCTCATCGGAGGTCAGCGGCGAGAGTGACACGGCCGTGTGATTGCGCTTGCCCCCGCCCCAACTCGGATCCCGCTCGTACAGCTCGGGCCGGGCGGTGCACAGGACGAACAGCGGCACCCCACTCGCCCAGTCCGCGAGATGCTCGACGAACGCGAGCATCGCCGGATCGGCCCAGTGCAGGTCCTCGAAGACCAGGACCAATGCCCTGGTGGACGCGATCGCTTCGAGGAAGGTCCTCCAGGCGGTGAACGATTCCTCCCGCTCGGCCGTCTGGGCCTCCTCACTCAGGCCGACGAGCGGTTCCAGGCGCGAGCGGATCCAGTCCCGTTCGCCTTCCTCATCGACGATCTCCGAGACGGCGAGGTCGAGCTTGCTTGCAGCCTGCTCCGGCGTATCGCTCTCCAGGATCCCGGCGTGCGACTTCACCACCTCGCCGAGAGCCCAGAACGTGATCCCTTCGCCGTACGGGAGACACCGCCCCTGCCGCCAATACACGATGTCCGGGAGGTCGTCGACGAACCGCTGGAACTCCCAGACGAGCCGGCTCTTGCCCACCCCCGGTTCGCCGACGAGGGTGACGAGCTGCGCCGTCGCATCCCGCTCGATACCGCCGAACAGCTCCCGCAACAGGTTCAGCTCGCGATCGCGCCCGATCAGCGGGACCTGCGTCTGCTGCTCGACGTCGACCCCGAACCGGCTCCGCGCCTCGACCGCGCGCCAGACCGGTAAGGCCTCCTCCTTGCCCTTGACGCTGACCGGGTCGAGCTCCTCGTACTCGATCACGCCTCGCGTCGCGCGGTACGTGAGCTCGCCCACCACGACGCCGCCGACCGGCGCGATGCCCTGGAGCCGGGACGCGACGTTCACGACGTCGCCCGTGACGAATCCCTCGCCGGCCTCCGGGCGCGCCCCGAGGGTCACGACGGCCTCGCCCGTGTTCACCGCCGCGCGGATCGCCAGGTCGAGCCCCGGGCGCTCCTCGTTCAGCTCCTCGATCGCCTCGGCGATGCGCAACGAGGCGCGCACGGCGCGTTCCGCGTCGTCCTCGTGGGCGACGGGCGCGCCGAACACGGCCATCACGGCGTCCCCGACGAACTTCTCGACGGTCCCGCCGAACCGCTCGATCTCGCGCTTCAACCGCTCGTGGTAGACGCGCAGGGTCGCGCGAACATCCTCGGGATCGCTCTGATCCGACCTCGCGGTGAACCCCACCAGGTCCACGAACAGGACCGAGACGACCTTGCGCTCCTCCGACGTGGGAGCACGCTTCACGTCCAGGGAGCCGCCGCACGACCAGCAGAAACGAGCGCGCTCGTCGTTCTCCTCGCCACAGCTCGGGCATCGCCGCACGGCAGGAGTCTAGGGCGAGCTGGGACCCGCGAAACGAACCTA
>JBBDWS010000085.1:22014-25100 GCA_040902755.1 Actinomycetota bacterium | reverse complement strand
CCGCTGCTGCCGGGGATCCACCACACACACTTCGGGGACTTCGAGCACCTGGAGCAGGTGCTGTTCAAGCGGCTGGTCTCTCCGACCGAGGTCGCGGCGATCGTCGTCGAGCCGATCCTGGGCGAGGGCGGCTACGTGCTGCCCCCGGACGGCTGGTTTCCGTACCTGCGCGAACTGTGCGACCGCCACGGGATCTTGCTCGTCGCCGACGAAGTGCAGAGCGGCATGGGACGGACCGGGAAGATGTGGGCGATCGAGCACTTCGGCGTCGAGCCGGACATCGTCCTTGCCGGCAAGGGCATCGCGAGCGGGATGCCGCTCGGGGCGATGATCGCTCGAGAGGACCTCATGACCTGGGAGGTCGGTGCCCACGGCTCGACCTACGGTGGGAACCCGGTCGCGTGTGCCGCGGCGCTCGCGACGCTCCGGCTGATCGAAGGCGGCCTGATGGACAACGCGCGCGAGATGGGGGGCGTGCTCATGGCCGGGCTGCGCGGGATGGCCCAACGCCACGCGGCGATCCGCGACGTCCGCGGGCTCGGACTGATGATCGGGATCCAGTTCCCCGACCACGATGTCATGACCGCGGTCGAGCAGGCCGCCTTCCACAAGGGTCTGCTCGTTCTCGGATGTGGCGACGACGTGATCCGCATGTCACCCCCGCTCGTGATCCGGCGCGATCAGGTCGACACGGCGCTCGAGGTCTTCGAGGAGGCCGTCGCCGAGGTCTCGACGTAGGCAGCCGATGACGTCGGTCCTGGACACCGTCACGGTCGACTGCGCCGACCCCGTTCGGCTGGCCGAGTTCTGGGCGGCGTCGCTCGGCTGGACGGTGGGCGACGTCGACGAGGAGGACGCGTTCGTCTCGCCGGCCGGGACGACGGACGAGACGCCGTGGCAGGGGCTGTTGTTCCAGAAGGTCCCCGAGGGCAAGGTCGTGAAGAACCGCGTCCACCTCGACCTGCGTCCGGAGGACTCGATGGACGCGGAGGTCGAGCGCTCGGTGGCGCTCGGCGCGACGGTCCAAGGGCGCGTGGACGTCGAGGGCAGCTTCTGGACGGTCATGCTCGACCCCGAGGGCAACGAGTTCTGCATCCTGCGCGGTCCGCAGGACGGTTGGTCGCGCGAGGCGTGAGGCCGTCGTGAGCAAGCTCGCGACGATGCGTGACGCGGTGGCCGAGCTCGTCCACGACGGCGACACGGTCGCGATCGAGGGCTTCACCCACCTGATCTGCTTCGCCGCGGGCCACGAGATCGTCCGCCAACGCAAACGAGACTTGACCCTCGCCCGGCTGACGCCGGACGTGATCTACGACCAGATGATCGGTGCCGGTGTCGCGCGCAAGCTGGTCTTCTCGTGGCTGGGCAATCCCGGCGTCGGCTCCCTGCATGCCGTCCGCCGCCGGATCGAGAAGGCCGACCCCGAGCCGCTCGAGATCGAGGAGTACTCGCACTTCGGGATGGTCTGCCGCTACGTGGCCGGCGCGTCGAACCTTCCGTTCTTCCCGATCCGCTCGTATTACGAGAGCGACATCCCGCATGTGAACCCGAACATCAAGCCGATGCGCTCGCCGTACGAAGACGGCGCCGAGGTCTACGTCGTGCCCCCGCTCAAGCCGGACGTCACGATCGTGCACGCGCAGCGCGCGACCGCGAACGGCGACACGCAGATCTGGGGGCTCCTCGGCTGCCAGAAGGAGGCGGCGTTCGCCGCGGAGCGCGTGATCGTCGTCTGCGAGGAGGTCGTGGAGGAATCGGTCGTCCGCCGCGATCCCAACCGGACGGCGATCCCCGGGATCGTCGTCGACGCGGTCGTGGAGCAGCCGTTCGCGTGTCATCCGAGCTACGCGCAGGGTTACTACGATCGCGACAACGCCTTCTATCTCGAGTGGGAGCGGATCTCCAAGGATCCCGAGGCGCTCGAGGGGTGGCTCGAGGAATGGGTGTACGGCCTGGAGAACCACTCGGACTACGTCGAGAAGATGGGCGACCGGTGGGATTCGTTGAAGCCGGGGGAGCAGCGCTCGGGCGAGGTCAACTACGGGGACTACTCGTGAGCCAGAACGCCTCAGGCAGCGAAGCGGGCGGGACCGGCTACACGAAGAACGAGATCATGATCGTGGCGAGCGCTCGCACCCTTGCCGCCGAACGCATCTGCTTCGTCGGGGTCGGCCTGCCGAACATCGTCTGCAACCTCGCGCAGCGAACGGTCGCCCCCGAGCTCCAGCTCGTGTACGAGGCCGGCGTGTTCGGTGCCCGGCCGAGCCGGCTCCCGCTGTCGATCGGCGATCCCACGCTCGTGTCGGGATCGACCGCGGTGACCTCGATGTTCGAGCTGTTCGCCTTCTACCTGCAGGCCGGGCTCATCGACGCGGCGTTCCTCGGCGGCGCGCAGATCGACCGCTTCGGGAACCTCAACACGACCGTGATCGGAGACTACGCCAGGCCGAACGTCCGACTTCCCGGCTCGGGCGGCGCGTGCGAGATCGCGATCCACGCGCGACGGATCCTCGTCATCATGCGGCAGGCCCGGAGGTCGTTCGTCGACAAGCTCGACTTCCGTACGTCGCCGGGGCACTCGGGCGATCCCGAGCACGATCGGGCACGAGGCTGGTCGGGTAGCGGACCCACCAGCGTCGTCACGGATCTGGGGACGTACGGCTTCGACCAGCAAACGGGAGAGATGACGTTGCGGACCCTGCACGCCGGGGTCACGCTCGACGACGTGCGCGCGAACATGGCGTGGGAGCCGAAGGTCGACCAGGATCTCGGCGAGACCCCATCGCCCACCGAGGAAGAATTGCGTCTGCTGCGGACCGAGCTCGATCCCGACGGGGCGCTGACGGCATGAGCCGCGTCTTCCACCGGGTCCTTTCGCGCGAGCTGCCGAGAGCCGTTCGCGCAGACGGGGTGTGGATCGAGGACGCCGACGGCAAGCGCTACCTCGACGGGTCCGGCGGCGCGATCGTGGTGAGCCTCGGCCACGGCGATCGCGCCCTCGTCGACGCCATGACCGAACAGGCCTCGCGCCTGCCGTACGTCCACGGGACGGCGTTCACGACCGACGCGCTCGAGGACTACGCCGA
>JBBDWS010000085.1:19438-21914 GCA_040902755.1 Actinomycetota bacterium | reverse complement strand
TTCGTGCACGGCTTCACCTGGTCGCACAATGGTGTCGGTGCCGCGGTCGCGCACGCTGCCCTCCGAAGGCTCCGCGGGTCGAACCTCGTGCAGGCGAGCGCGGTACAGGGAGAGCTGCTCCTGAAGGACCTGACCGGCGCGCTCGCGGAGCATCCGGCGGTCGGAGACGTCCGGGGGATCGGCTCGATGATCGGTATCGAGCTCGTCGCCAACCGGGACACCAAGGCTCCGTTCGCGCGAGCCGAGCAACGCACCGAGCAGGTCTTGGCGGCCGCTCGCGAGCGCGGCCTGCTGCTCTACTCGAGCACCGGGCATGTGGACGGGGTCGACGGCGACCTGCTGATGCTCGGGCCGCCGTTCACGATCTCCGACGAGGAGCGTGGCCTGCTCGCCGAACGGACCGTGGCCGCCATCGCGAGCGTCCACGGATAGCGTGTGGGCGGACGCGCCGGCCTCGTGCTCTGTCCGGAGGCGAAGATCTACGACCACGGACCCGAACACCCGCTCCGCCCCCAGCGAGTGCAGTACACGTGGGACCTGATCGCGGCGTGCGGGCTGCTCGAGCGTCCCGGCGTCTCGACCTTGCGCTGCCGGTCCGCCGGCGACGAGGAGCTCGGGTTGGTCCACTCGGATGCGTACATCGACGCGACGCGCCGAGCCGGCCACGGCGAGGACGGTGACTGGAGCCGGTTCGGCTACGGTCCAGGGGACAACCCGATCTTCCCGCAGATGCACGAGGCGGGAGCGCTCGTCGCCGGCGCGTCGATCGTGGCCGCCGAGTCGGTCCACACCGGCGCCGTCGATCACGCGTTCAATGCGGCCGGCGGTCTGCACCACGCGATGCCCTCCAGGGCCTCGGGCTTCTGCGTGTACGACGATCCCGCGATCGCGATCGCGTGGCTCCTCCGGGAGGGTGTGCACCCGATCGCGTACGTGGACGTCGACGTACACCACGGCGACGGTCCGCAGGCGATCTTCTACGAGGACCCGAGGGTCCTCACGATCTCGCTGCACGAGTCCGGCGAGTACCTGTTCCCGGGCACCGGCTTCGTGACCGAGCGAGGCGCAGCGGCGGCGGAGGGGACCAAGGTGAACGTCCCGCTGCCTCCCGGGACCGGCGACCGGGCCTGGCTCGCGGCGTTCGACGCGATCGTCCCGCCGATCCTCCGGGCGTTCCGTCCCGCAGTCCTCGTTTCCCAGCTCGGGTGCGACACGCATGCCAGCGACCCGTTGGCGCACTTCCGGCTCACGACCGGGGCCTATCGCGAGACCGCCGGCCGACTGCACGCTCTCGCCCACTCGACGGCGGGCGGCCGCTGGATCGCGACCGGCGGTGGCGGGTACCGTTGGGCGGACGTGGTGCCCCGAGCTTGGACCCTGTACTTCGCCGAGATGTGCGAGGCGGAGCTCCCCGACGCGCTGCCGGAGACCTGGATCGAGAAGGTCGAGCTCGAGGTCCGCCGAGAGGTGCCGGCGACGTTCACCGAGCCGCCGATACAGGGAGACCGCGTCACGGCCGAGACGGAATCGATCATCGACCAGGTGCGCCGAACGTCCTTCCCGCACTTCGGGCTCGACGCATGAGCGCCCCTGCGGCGTCCGCCGGCCGCCGTGGCGTGAGGCTCGTGTGCACGCTCGGACCGGCGACGGCGACGATCGAGTCCGTTCGTGCGCTCGCCGAGGCGGCGACGAACGTGTTCCGCGTGAACCTGTCGCACGGAGACGCCGACGCTCGCCGGCACCTGGTCGATCTCGTGCGCGCCGTCTCCGAGGAGCGAGGCGAGGATCACGCGGTGATGATGGACCTGCCCGGACCGAAGATCCGGCTCGGCGCGATCCGAGGAGGCGAGACCCGGCTCGAGGTGGGAGCCCGGTTCGAGCTTCGCCCCGACGGCGCCGAGGGCGACGGGACCGGCGCGAGCACCACGTACCCGGGTCTCGCCGGCGACGTCCGGCCGGGCGACCGCATCCTGCTTTCGGACGGGGCGGTCGAGTTGACCGTCGTCTCGACCGAGGGATCGGTCGTGGTGTGCGAGGTCGTGCGGGCAGGCCGGATCCGTTCGAGGGCCGGGGTGAACGTCCCGGCCGAGCGGCTCAGCCTGCCGGGCATCACCGAGCGCGATCGCGCCGGGCTCCAGGAGGCGCTCGCCGTCGGCGCCGACCTCCTCGCGCAATCGTTCGTCCGGTCGGCGTCGGACGTGATCGGCCTCCGCGCCCTGATGGCCGAGCGCGTGATCCCGATCGTCGCGAAGATCGAGACTCGGCCGGCGGTGGACGACATCGCGGCCATCCTCGGCCAGGCCGACGCGGTCATGGTGGCGCGAGGCGACCTCGGCGTCGAGCTTCCCATGGAGGAGATCCCCATCCTCCAGAAGGAACTGTTGAAAGCCGCGCGGGTGGCCGGGCGCCCGGCCATCGTGGCGACCCAGATGCTGGAGTCCATGATCGCCTCGCCGCGTCCGACCCGCGCGGAGGC
>JBBDWS010000085.1:11616-19338 GCA_040902755.1 Actinomycetota bacterium | reverse complement strand
GCTTCGTTGCTGTCGGCCGAGCGGCCGGGCGTGCCGATCTACGCCTTCGTCCCGGAGACCTCGCCCCGCAGGGCCCTGTCCCTTCGTTGGGGCGTCCGGGCGCTGCCGGCTCGCGTGCCCGAGGACACCGACGAGATGATCGCCTCGATGGCGGTAGGCCTGCTCGCCATCGGGTTCGCGGCGCCGGGCGAGTCCGTGGTCATGGCCGCGTCGTCGCCGGCGGGGAAGTCGCACACGAACATGCTGAAGGTCCACCACATCGGCGACGCCGTTCGCTGAGGACCTCGGGCGCTATCGCGGCCGGTATCGACGGGCGGCGACGTTCATCCCCCATCGATACGCGGGCGGCGCGATCACGCGGACGACCTGGAACAGCGCCAGCGTCCGCGGCACCGAGACCTCAGGGGCGCGTTCCCGACGCACGACGTCGACGATGGTCTCTGCGACGCGATCGGGCTTCATCACGAACGGCCGCCGCCAGCCGGTCTGCGGGAAGCCCTCCGTCCGGGTGAGTCCGGGATTCACCGCGGTGACCAGGATCCCGGATGGGTGGAGCTCGGCCGACAGCGCCTCGGAGAACGCGACGACCCCGTGCTTGGTCGCCCCGTATACGGCCGCACCCGGCGTCGCGACCCGGCCGGCCACGGAGGCGACGTTGACCACGTGGCCCGCCTCTCGCACGAGCAGGTGCGGGAGGAATGCCTTCGTGACGAGCAGCACCCCGAGCAGGTTGACCCGCACCAGACGCTCGATCTGCTCCGTCGAGACGTCTCGGAACACTCCGCCGCCGGGGATCCCGGCGTTGTTCACCAGGACGTCGCAGCGACCGTAGGCACCGATGGTCGACTCGACGAGCCCCGCGATGTCGTCGGGCTCCGTGACGTCGCAGCGGATGGGCAGCGCCTCGCCTCCACGGGAGCGGATCGCGCCGGCGAGCGCCTCGAGGCGCTCGATCCGGCGAGCGGCGAGGACCGTGCGCGAGCCCGCACGCGCGAATGCCAGCGCCGTCGCCTCCCCGATCCCCGCCGAGGCGCCCGTGACGACGACGACAGCGTTCCGAAGGTCCACGGCCCCAAGCGTACGGCCTGGCTCTCGTACCATGGGAACGATGGACGTCATCGAGTCGCACGCCGCGAAGCTCCCGCGCATCGACGATCGCTGGACACTCCGGCCCGTCGACCGCGAGGAGCTCGTGCTCGGCCTGCTCGAAGGCCGGGTCGCGTTCGAGGAGACCAGTCATCCCTTCGACAACGTCCTGCGCAACATCGGGCTCTTGCTCGACGGCGATCCCGACAAGCAGTTCGGTATGACCGGGCTGCAGACGTTGCCCGAGGACGAGGTGCTCGCGCTCGTCGGCCGGGCGGCCGGTTTTCGGCCGGACCTCCGGGTGCGTACCGGCCCGGTCCCCATCGATCCGGAGCTGGTCCTGGATGCGTGCGCCGAGACCGGCGACCGTCTGGCCCGGGCCGTGCGGAACCGGGAGACCGTCACCCTCGCGACCGGCCATCCGATCGGGCTGGCCCATCTCTACATGGCGGTGGGCCGCGAGCTGCGGGAGCGCGGCGTGCATCTCCTGAAGCCGGCCGACGGACTCCGCTGGCGCGACGACCTGCTCCCGCATCCTTGGCAGATCCGGTACCTCGACGGGGTCGCGCTCCTCACCGACGAAGCCAGCGCCCGACACACCCACAGCGGCGACCCGATGGCAAGGATGCTCGACAAGGATCGTCCCGGCCTCGTCTTCGCCGACCACGGGTTCGCGGGGACGGCCATCGAGCGAGGCATCGACACGGTCTCGATCGCCGACGTGAACGACCCGGCCCTCCTCGTCGCGCGGGCGCAGGGCCGGACCGAAACCGTCATCGTCATGGACGACAACGTCAGCCCCGAGGATTACTGGCCCTGCTTCCAGGCCATCGCGGCTCGTCTGCCCTGAGGCTCTCGCCGGCCCCGGCAGCCTCGAACGTCGCGCGGCGGGCCCGCCCGCCCGTGAGTAGGATGAGCGGACCTTGAAGCACACATCCGACCCAGAGGCACGGTTCGAACGCGTGAACGGACGCACCATGCGCCCATCCATCCTCCCCGAAACCGGTCACCGCCCTCGACGACGGAGGAAGCCGACGGCGTAGGCACCGCCACGCACGCGCGCGAACGGGCCTCCGGGAGAACCGGAGGCGGAGTGAACCAGTACGAGGCTCTCGTCGACGACGCCGTGGGCAACAAGCACACCGTCGTCTTGGTCGGCGCGCTCGATACCGGCAAGACCACGCTCTCGACCTCGCTGCTCGCCGCGGCCGTGGGGGCCGGTCGGACGTCCGCCTACCTCGACGCCGACGTCGGGCAGAAGCACGTCGGCCCACCGGCAACGGTCAGCCTGAAGTTCGTCCGCTCGGCTGAGGACCTGCAGCCCGACCGCATGGCCGTGGCCGACTCGATGTCCTTCGTCGGAGCGATCGCCCCGGAGGATCACCTCCTGCAGGTCGTCGCCGGCGTGGCGACTTTGCACCGGGCGGCGAAGGAAGCGGGGGCCGACTTCGTGGTCGTGGACACGTCCGGGCTCGTATCCGGGATCTACGGGCAGGTCCTGAAGTACCACAAGGTCGAGCTGCTGCAGCCGGATCTGGTCGTGGGACTCCAGCGCGGCGAGGAGATCCTGCCCCTGCTCGGGGTCATCCAGCGTTTCTTCCGCACGGAGGTCGTGCCGCTCGGCGTGCCCCCGGGCGTCGTTCCCTCGACCGTGGACCAGCGAGCCGAGAACCGAGAGGAGGCGATGCGCCGGTACTTCTCCGGCGAGCTCCACCGGTTCCGGGTCAAGCCCACCGTGTTCATGCCCGCCCTGCCCCCGTGGTTCGACGCCGCCAAGCTGCACCGGATCCTCGTCGGGCTTTCGGACGGGGAAGGCTCGTATCCGGGTCTGGGTTACCTCGAGCACGCACCGGAGGAGGGGGTGCTGCGCCTGATCACGCCCGTGGCAGCCGGCCCGAAGGCGCTTAGACTGGGTTCGGTCCGGCTCGAGGAGAGCTTCCACGCCAGGCGCGTGGACCTCCGAGAACTGTTCGGGTCGGAGTAAGCCACAGGAGAAGAGGGGAACGCGTGCCGTCGCTGATCAAGAAGCGCCGCAAGAAGATGCGGAAGAAGAAGCACAAGAAGCTGCTCAAGAAGACTCGCTGGCAGCGACGCCAGCAAGGCCGCTAGCACCGGCCGCGCGGCGATGAGCATGCCCGGTCGGCGCCGACATCGGCGGCCGGCCGCGGTCCTCCTGCTCGTCTTCCTCGTCCTGACCGGCTGCACCGCCGAGCCCGAAGCCGACCTCTCCGATTCCCGGAGGGTCTCCTTCCCTGCGGCAGACGGTGTCCGTCTCGACGGGCGCCTGTTCGGTGACGGCTCCTCCGCCGTCGTCCTGTCGCACATGCGTCCGTCGGATCAGACGTCCTGGTTCCGATTCGCGGGCCGGCTCGCGGACGCCGGCTATCTCGTGCTCACGTACGACTTCCGCGGCTACTGCCCCGGCGGCGAGGGCGGCTGTTCGCAAGGCAGTCGCGACATCGCGGCGATGTGGCAGGACGTGGTCGGCGCGATCGAGTTCGTTCGTTCGCGCGGGGCGACGTCGGTCTCGCTCGTCGGGGCGAGCATGGGCGGCACCGCGTCGCTCGTCGCGGCCTCTCGAGAGGGTGTCGACGTCCGAGCGGTGATCGCGTTGTCCGCGCCGGCCTCGATCGAGGGCCTGGTGGTCGACGGCGCGTTGCTGTCGCGGGTGTCCGTCGGCAAGCTCTTCATCGCGGGCGTCGGCGACGCCGTGGCTGCGAGCGACGCCGAGTCCCTGTACGCACAGGCGCCGCCGCCGAAACGGGTCGAGATCGTTCCGGCCGACGATCACGGCACCGACCTGCTCACCGGCAGCCAGGCCGAGGTCGTTCGCCGCCTGATCGAGACGTATCTGGAGCTGACCGGCGGTCCTTAAACGTGGCACCGGCGCCGTCAGGAGGTCGGAGACGGGCTCGGTAACGGCGTGCCGGGAACCGGACCCGGGAAGCGCTCATCGTTCCGGTTCGCCAGGACCAGCTGGTAGATCGCTGCAGCACCGAGCAACACGAACAGCACGATGATCGTGATGAGGGTGAAGCGACGCACGTGCCGAGGCTAGCAGGAGTACCGCGGCGCTTGCGGTGAAGCGCTACGAGGGGCGGGCTTCGCCCGCCCGTCGTAGCCTCGTTCCTATCGCACGACCTGGACGGTGAAGCCGGCCCGGCCGCGAACGATCACGTCCTGGACCTGCGTGACCGTCTGCCCGAACCCGTTGACGATCAGGTCGTTGGCGTGATCCCCACCGTTCAGCGCGGCGGGCATGGAGCGACTGAGTCGGACACGGCGAACGGACATGACCTCACCCCTCTCGGCTGAGCGCCGGATGCTATGCCTCTGACGCAACCCCGTGTCCGGTCCTGACCCTGTCGGGCGATCTCGAGCGCGGAGCGTCGATCAGAATGCCAAGGGGAGCCGGTCCGTGCAGAACGCCCGGTTCTCGGCCAGGACCCTGCGGAGGGCCTTCGGGTCGCCGAGGTGGCGCCGGAGGTCGATCTCGAGCGAGACGGAGCCCGTGAACCCGCTCCCTGCCAGCGCGTCGAGGAACGTGCCGAGCGGCAGCACGCCCCCGGTCACCGGGAGGTGGGAGTCCCAGCCCTTGCCGGCGTTGTTCGACAGGTGCACGTGAGCAAGACGCGTCCGGAGCCGGTCGAGGATCTCCACAAGGTCGAGGCCGGCGACCGCGGCGTGACTGGTGTCGAGGACCACGTGGTCGAACCCTTCGAGGTCCTCGAGCGTGCGGACGGCGTGGAACGCCCCCACCTTCCGGCCTCGAACGCGGACGGGGAACATGTTCTCCACCGCAACGTGGACGTCGGTGCGCTCCTCGAGTGCCGGCAGGCGCTCCTCGGTCCAGCGGCGATACGCCGTCTGCCACCGGTACGGCGGATGGACCACGACGAGGGGAGCGCCGACGCTCTCGGCGAGCTCGAGCGCGTGATCGATCTTGCCGATCGGGTCGGTGCCCCAGACGGTCCGCGTCATCAACAGGAACGGCGCGTGGATCGCGACGATCGCGAGCGAGTGCTCCTCGGCGAGCTCGAGCAACCGACGAGCGTCGCGGGTGTCGGGATCCTTGGTGACCATCACCTCGACGCTGCTGAAGCCGGCCTCCGCGAGGAGCGGGAACACATCGAGGAGCGGCGTCGGGATGAGGCTCACCGTCGAGCAGGCGATGCGAGGTCCGCGGGCTGGTTCGGTCACGGCGCTCGATGCTAGCAGCGGGGTATCGGGCGCTCGCTATGCTGCCGGGTGTGTGGACCTTCCCCTCGCTCGCCGCGCTCGTTGCGCTCGTGTTCGCCGCCATGCTACTTCGGCGTTTCGTCCGGCACCGGCGTTCCTATCTGGCCCTGTGGGCCGTCGCGCTGCTCATGTACGCGGTGGCGTCGGCGGTCGTCGCGGCCGGTGCGCTGAACGGATGGACCTCGGCGGAGTTCCGCGCGTACTGGGCTCTCGGCGCGGTGTTGAACGTGCCGTTCCTGGCTCAAGGGGAGCTCGACCTCCTGATCAGGAAGCGTTGGGCGCGCTCCGCGCTCTACGTGGCGCTTGCGTTCGTGACCGCCTACACGATCGCCCGCGTCCGCACGGCGGCGATCGACGTCGATGCCCTCGGCGAGCAGCTGCCGTCGGGCAAGGAGGTCTTCGGCGACGGAACCCCCGCGCATCGCCTCCCACAGCTCGTCTCGATCCCTGCGTACCTGGTGCTGATCGGCGGGACGCTGTGGTCGGCGTGGGGGATGCGCGCCCGGCCGGAGCTTCGCGACCGCTTCTGGGGAACCCTTCTGATCGCGCTCGGTGCGACGGTGATCGCCGCGCTCGGTTCGGCGTTCGCGGCGCTGGGTGAGCTTCTTCCGTTCTCGCTCTCGCTCCTCGCCGGCGTCACGGTGATGTTCGTGGGCTTCCTCAGGGCTTCGCGCAGGACGACGTCCGAGCGCGTTTCCGCACCGACGCCCTGATCGTCGTTCGTTCGAGTGATCCGACGTGACCCGCTCCGCGAAGCATGCGTGACCGCGCCGCCGAAGGAGGTGGAACGGGTCGCGCGGCGGAGGCCGCCGCGCGAGGGGTCGCGGTCGTCACGCACACCACATCCCACCAAGGAGGAAACCACGTTGTTTGGCATGCGCTTGCGCACGCGGGTGCTCGCGGCAGCGGCGTCGATCGCGGTCGGAGCCGGCCTCTTCGCGCTGGCTCCACTGACGGGCGGCGCCTCGAGCCACCGTGAGGCGCCTCTCGTATCGGCCGATCCTCAGATCGACACCACCGACGTGTGGGCGTTCGTGAGCGAGGACCGGCCGAGCACGGTCACGCTCATCGCCTCCTGGATCCCGTTCCAGGAACCCGCCGGCGGCCCGAACTTCTACGCGTGGGCCGACGGCGTCCGCTACAGCATCAACGTTGACAACGACCACGACGCGAAGGCCGACCTCGTGTACCAGTGGGTGTTCACCAGCCACTACCGCAACCCGAACACCTTCCTGTACAACACCGGCCAGGTCACGTCGCTGTCGGACCCGGACCTGAACTTCTTCCAGACGTACGACCTCGTTCGGGTGAACCGCGATTCGGGCAGGAAGACGATGCTCGTGGACGACGCGATCGCCGCGCCGAGCCACGTCGGCGATGCCTCGATGCCTGGCTACAACGCCGACCTGTTCGACGCCGCCACCGTTGACTTCGGAGCGGCGCCGAGCCACACGTGGGTCGGTCAGTCCGACGACGCCTTCTTCCTCGACCTTCGCGTGTTCGACCTGCTGTACGGGGCGGACCTGACCGAGGTCGGGGACGACACGCTGGCCGGCTTCAACGTCAGCACGATCGCGCTGCAGGTGCCGAAGGAGGACCTCGCGCTCGGCCGTGACGCCGAGGCGAACCCGATCGTGGGGATCTGGAGCACGACGTCGCGCCGGAGCGTGCAGATCCAGAACGGCGACGGCTCGACCGACCGCAAGGGCAAGTTCGTCCAGGTCTCGCGTCTGGGCATGCCGCTCGTGAACGAGGTCGTGATCCCGGTCGGGTTGAAGGACTACTTCAACGGCTCCAAGCCGACGGCCGACGGCGCGGCTCTACCGCTCGTCCAGGACCCCGAGCTCCCGCACCTGCTGAACGCGGTGTACGGGCTCGACGTCCCGGACTCGGACCCCGACACGGCGGGCATCCAGCGCGCCGACCTCATCTCGGTGTTCCTCACGGGCGTCGCGGGACTCAACCAGCCGGCCGGCGGCACCCCGAGCGAGATGCTTCGCCTGAACATGTCGATCGCGCCTTGCTCGACGACATGCTCTCCGTTCGGCGTCCTCGGCAACGACACGGCCGGGTTCCCGAACGGCCGGCGTCTGCAGGACGACATCATCGACATCTCGTTGCGCGTGGTCCTCGGTGTCCTGTTGCCCGAGCACCAGGCGATCGCGGAGACGATCGGTGACGGCGTGGACGCGAACGATGTCGCGTTCAACACGGAGTTCCCCTACGTGGCGTACCCGGCGTCCGGCTCGGCCGCCGCGCCGCACTGAGTCACGAACGGTCGGAGGGGTCGGGCCATCGGCTCGATCCCTCCGACCTTCTTCGAGGAGCGAGCATGAAGGGATCGGTCAAGGCTGCGACGGTGGTGATCGCCGCCGCGACGCTGATCGCCGCCGCCGC
>JBBDWS010000085.1:0-11516 GCA_040902755.1 Actinomycetota bacterium | reverse complement strand
CGCCGCCGCGACGCTGATCGCCGCCGCCGCCATCGTGAACCTTCGCGGCGCGACGGTTGCGGACCGCCGTGTCCCGGAACTTCCCCGAACCCCGGCCTCCGTCCTGCTCGGCCCGGCGGGGCGGGCCGGTTCGCTCGAGGGATCCATCGTTGGACTGCAGGATCGGTTGCGTCTCGTCCCGAAGGACTGGCAGGGGTACGCCTCGCTCGGGCTCATGTACGTGGCCAAGGCGCGCGTGACGGCCGACCCGAGCTGGTACCCGAAGGCCGAGGGCGTCCTCGCGAGATCCCTCCGGCTGCGGAGCGAGGGTAACGTCGACGCGATCCTGGGACTCGGAGCGCTCGCCCTCGCGCGACACGAGTTCGAAGACGCGCTCGCGCACGGGCGAGTGGCCGAGGCCATGAGCCCGCGGAACGCCGACGCGTTCGGCGTGATCGGTGACGCGCTCCTGGAGCTCGGCCGCTACGAAGAGGCCTTCGCCGCGTTCCAGACCATGGTCGACACCAGGCCCGATCTCACCTCGTACGCGAGGGTCTCGTACGCGCGAGAGCTCCTCGGCGACGTCGAGGGGGCGGTCGACGCGATGCGGGTCGCGTTCGAGTCGGCCGGGACCTCCAGCGACGCCGCCTGGGCCGCTCACCAGCTCGGCGAGCTCGAGCTCGGCCGAGGCGACGTCGAAGCGGCGACCAGATGGTTCGAGCGGGGACTCGACCTCGCTCCCGACGACGTGGCGAACCTCGCCGGGCTTGCCCGGGCCGCCTGGGTGGAGGGCGATACGGGACTCGCGATCGGGCGGTTCGAGGACGTCGTCGCCAGACGCCCGTCGGTCGAGCACCTCGCGACCCTCGGCGACCTGTACGCGATCTCGGGGCATCCCGATCTTGCCGACGCGCAGTACGCGGTCGTCGAGGCCGCTCGTGCGCTTGCCCGGTCGAACGGCGTGAACGTCGACCTCGAGATCGCGCTGTTCGACGCCGACCACGGCAACCCCGAACGCGCGCTCGCGGCCGCCCGAGCCGAATGGCAGCGGCGAAGGAGCGTCCACGTGGCCGATGCGTATGCGTGGGCCCTCTACGCGAACGGCCGGTTCGAGGAGGCCGAGCGGCTCTCGAACCGTGCGCTCGCGCTCGGAACGGGCAACGCCGCGTTCCTGTTCCACGCGGCGATGATCGAGCGCGCTCTCGGTCGCGACGCGGTCGCGCTCCGCCTGATGAGCCGGGCGCTGCGGTTGAACCCGCGCTTCTCCGTCCTCCACGCGGCCACCGCCGAGCGCGTGCGCTCCGAGCTGGAGGAGAGGACGTGACGCGTCGCGTACTTGGTTCACTGGGTCTCGTCGCGGCGCTGCTCCTCATGCCCGCGGTCGCCTTCGCGCATCCGCTCGGCAACTTCACGGTGAGCACGTCCGCGGGGATCGTCCTTTCGTCCGGGTCGGTGCGGATCGACTACGTCGTCGACTTGGCGGAGATCCCGACGGTCCAGGTGATGCCCGAGCTGGACCGAGACGGTGACGGAGCTCTGAGCGAGGACGAAGCGGACGCGTGGGCCTCGTCCTCGGCACGTGAGCTCGTGTCGAACCTGTCGGTCGCCGTCGGTGGCGACCCCGTGGCGCTCGAGATGGTCTCGGCCCGCGCCGAGCTCCTGCCCGGTCAGGGCGGTCTCGACGTCCTCCGGCTGGAGGTCGTGTTCGACGGCCGGGTGCCCGAGGTGGGGGAGCTGACCTTCCACGACGCGAACTTCTCCGATCGCCTCGGTTGGCACGAGGTGACGGCATACGGATCCGGCGGCGTCGCGCTCGAGCGATCGAGCGTTCCGGTGACGAGCCCGACCGACCGGCTCCGGACCTATCCGCAGGACCTACTCTCGAGCCCGCTCGACGTCCGGGACGCGACGCTCGCCTTCGGACCCGGCGTGAGCGCTTCGGCCGGATCGTCGTCCGGGAGCGGGGTCGCGCCGTCGATGAGCGGAGGCGCGTTGTCCGACCGACCGGACGGCATCGAAGGGGTCTTCGCGCGTGTGGTGGATCGCACCGGGCCGCTCATGCTGCTCGCCGTCCTCCTATCGTTCGGGGTCGGAGCACTCCACGCGCTCGGCCCCGGCCACGGGAAGACGCTGATGGCCGCGTACCTGGTCGGGTCGGGCGGCGGCGTCCGACACGCCGTCGCGGTCGGCGGGGCGGTTGCCGTGATGCATACCGCCTCGGTGCTCGCGCTCGGCATCGTCGTGCTCTCGGCCACCGAGGTGTTCGCGCCGGAGGCCGTCTACCCGTGGCTCGCCCTCGGGTCCGGCCTCACCGCGCTGGCCATGGGGGCCGGGATGCTCGTCGCCCGGCTCGCGAGATGGGGCGAGGGGATCGAGCGGCACCACGATCACTCGCGCCCGACCCGAGCCGGGCTTTCGAGGAAGGGGTTGACGGCGATCGCCCTCGCCGGCGGGATCCTGCCGTCGCCGAGCGCGCTCCTCGTCCTCCTCGCATCGGTCGCGATCCACCGCGTCGCGTACGGGCTCGTCCTGATCGCCGCCTTCAGCCTCGGGCTCGCGTCCGCGCTGGTCGCCGTCGGGATCATCGCGCTGCGGACCCGCGATGCCCTCGCGCATCGGTTGTCGACCCGGCTCGGCCGGCTCGTTCCGGTCGCGTCGGCGGCCGTGATCGCGATGCTCGGCCTGCTGCTGACCGTGAACGGAGCCTCGAGGCTGTAGCGCGACGCGAGCGCGGTCCGAGACGGCAGGGCTACGCGAGCGACGCGCGCCACGACCGGCCGCTCAGGCTCGGCGACGTGGGTGGTGTCGAGGCCAGCTCTTCGGTGATCCAGACCTCGTCGAAGCGAGCGACGTCGACAGTGAGCTTGATCAGCACGGAGCCGCCGCTCGGCACGAACATCTCGCCGATCGGCTCGAACTCGCCCTGGTCGCCGAGCCAGACCTGATACGCATGCCCGGGCTCGGGCTCGGGACACACGCCGGCGACGAGGTAGAACCGACGGACGTCCGGCGCGGGGACGCCCACGAAGTCTGCGGTTGAGGTTGCGCTCCCTTCCTGGCCCACCATCACCGGGCTCACGCCGGGTGAGCTCATCACCGAGAGGAGCTCGAGCGCCAGGCTGCGGGTGTCTTCGGCCTCCGAAGCACGACCCGCCATGACGAACGAGAGGCCACCCATGGCCACGAGGGCGACGACGCCCACGGCGAGGGCGGCGACGAACGACCCGCGTCCGAGTGGGACACCTGGGATCTGCCCGATCCAGCGATGGATCCTTCCGAGCACGAGGTCGGGAGGTGACACGGGATCCGCGGCGAGCGCGAGCTCGCCGGTCACCCCTTGGAAATCCGAAACGGTTCGCAGGCAGGTGGGGCAGGTGGGGACGTGGTCGGCGAGGAGGAGATCGGCCTCGGAGGTGTCCTGCTCGGAGAGCGTGTGCAGCGCGTGCCCGGCGAGCAGCTCGTCGATCCGCTCGTGGTCCGGGTCGGCTGTCGAGCCCGTCCCCCGGCCGGTTCCCGGGCCAGCGCCTTGGCTCACTCAGTCCTCCCGGTCGAGAACGCGCCGCATCTTGCGCATCGCGGCGAGCGTTCGGGTCTTCACCGTTCCCACCGGGATGCCGAGTGTTTCGGCGATCCGGGTCTGCGTGTAGCCGCCGAAGTATGCCAGCTCGATCACCTGCCGCTGCTCCGGGGGGAGGATCGTGAGGGCCTCCCGGACCTCCTTGCGACGAACGCTGAGGTACGCGCCGTCGACAACCTCGTCCGCAACATCTTCGCCACGAACGGGCTCCAGGTTCGAGGCCCGCTCCGTTCTCCTGCGGAGGCGCTCCTCGCGCCGGACCACGTCCACCGCCCGGTGATGGACCAGCGACAAGAAGAAGGAGCGGAACGCGCCCCGGGCAGGGTCGAAGGCCTCCGGCGCCCGCCAGAGTGCGAGGAAGGCGTCCTGGACGACCTCCTGCGCGAGGGTTTCCTGGGCGGTGATCCGGACCGCGAGGCCGTACGCCGCCGAGCCGTACCGGCGGTAGATCTCGTCGAAGGCCTCGCGGTCCCCGTGCCGGACCCGGCGGTGGAGGTCGAGATCGTGGATCTCTCCCTCGCTCATCCGGCTTTCCTACCACATGGGCGCGGGGGCTCCGTGGGCCGACCCTAGGCGCTAGCATGCCCGCCCGTGCGACGCGTCGTGATGTACTCGCGGCCGGGATGCGGCCTCTGCGACGAGGCGCGCCGGGTCATCCTGGAAGAGCAGGGGCGCACTCCCTTCGTGTTCGAGGACATCGACGTCACCGGGAGCGACGCCCTGGAGCTGGAGTACGGGATCCGGATCCCCGTCGTCCTCGTGGACGGCGAGGAGCGGTTCGAGATCGAGCTGGACCCCGGTTCGTTCGCCCGATCCATTCGAACCTGAACGCGCCGGGCTGCATTCACGAATGCACTATCATCCGGCCGTGAGCCAGCGGCCGATCCCCGAGGCCACCGTCGGGCGACTCCCGATCTACCTGCGGGCGCTCGTCGAGATCGCCGAGAACGGCGCGACCACCGTGTCGTCCGAGGTGCTCGCGGAGGCCACGGGCGTGAACTCGGCGAAGGTCCGCAAAGACCTCTCGCATCTCGGCTCGTACGGGACCCGGGGGGTCGGGTACGACGTCGCGTACCTGATCCATCAGATCCGGCGCGAGCTCGGCCTGACGCAGCACTGGCCCATCGTGATCGCCGGCATCGGGAACCTCGGGCACGCGCTCGCCAACTACCGGGGCTTCGCCGAGCGCGGCTTCCGGACGGCCGCCCTCGTCGACAACGACCCGGGCAAGATCGGGGAGGACGTCGGGGGCCTGGCGATCCGGCCGCTCGAGGACCTCCCGGCGATCGCGCGCGAGCACGAGACGCTGATCGGGGTCATCTCGACGCCGGCCGCCGCCGCCCAGCAGGTCGCCGACGCGATGGTCGACGCCGGGATCCGCTCGATCCTGAACTTCGCGCCGGCGGCGCTCGCGGTCCCCGAGGGCGTCTCGGTACGGAAGGTGGACCTGGCGGTCGAGCTCCAGATCCTCACGTACTACGAGCAGCGCAAGGCCGCGCTCGTGGACGTGAAGCGACGCGGCCGGGCACAGACCGCCTGACCCTCGCCGAACCTACTTGGCGATCGTGATCCACATGACCACGAAGATCACCAGGACCATGACGCCGAACAGGATGAACTGCACCGAACCCTGTTCCATCAGCGGTGCCGCTTCCTGAGCGAGCATCTCGATCTCCTCGTGGTCGTGTTCTAGGCGGGGCCGTACCACGGCGGGGCCGTCCCGCCGGTCAGGATGTCCTTGCGCTTGCGTTCGGCGATGTCGAGCAGGGGGAGATGGACCGCCAGCCCGACGACCGAGCCGATCAGGAACATCCAGGAGTAGCGGTTCACGCTGCCGGAGTCGTGCCGCATGTACAGCTTGAGGAGCGGCCCGCCCCCGGCGAAATACGCCTCGGCGGCGGACAGTGACACGTCCTCGTCGGTCGCGAACTGGATGTTCTCGACGACGAAGTCCGTCGTCTGGACCGCGAGGGCGTCGTGTTCGGCGAGCCCTAGGTCCTCGTTCGCTCGCTCGGCGAGGAAGGCCTGCGCCGAGGAGGTCACCGCCTGGACCGACGCCGTGTCGTTGTCGTTCTCGCCGGGCTCGCGCCAGCTCTCCCCGTCGGGGTAGCGGGTGAACACCTCGTAGACGGGTTGCGGGTCGGTGCCGGCCGCCTCGATGACCCAAGCCGGCTCGGCTCCGCGAGGACCGAGGTTCACCGGCGTGTCGAGCCCTTGCGAGATGACGAACCCCGTCAGCCAGGTCACCGACAGGATGATCATCCAGCCGAAGAAGGAGACCGCCAGGACAAGGTATCCCATCCGTCGTCCGAACACGAACGAGAGCATCAGCAGCACGCTGCCGACGAACAGGACGAACGCCATGATCGTGGTGAGCCCACCCTTGAGCAGGGTCTCGCAGGGGATCTCGAACCCGACGCACGACTGGGCGATCACAGTTCCACGTTGTCCGTCGGGTTGGGCTTGTCGGTGATGACGCCGTCCAGGTAGTCCTCGACTGCCTTCGTCTGCGCCTCCGGGTTCACGCAGACGTTCTCCCCGAACGGAACCTCGTCCTCATCCTGGATGCTGACGAGGTACGTGACGATGTCGTTGATCTGCTGATCGTTGAGGGCGCCCTCGTACCGGATGCTCCAGGACGGCATGAGCCCCCGGCCCTGTTCGATCGTCGTGTAGATGTCCTTGAGGCTGTAGATCAGCGGGTGCCCCTTGAAAGGCCCGCCGCAGACGGTCGTCAGGTTCGGCGTGATGATCGGCGTCTGCGTTGTGGGGTTCAGGATGCGGCCGCCCTCGAGCGTCGGGCCGTGGCACTGCACGCATCCCACGCCGCCTTGGTTCTCCTCGGTGAAGAGCTCGACCGCAAGGCTGCCGCGGTGGATCGCGTCGACCTTGAGGTCGCGTTCCTGCGCGAGATTCGTTCCGGGCTCGAGCAGCCACGTCGCGGGAACCCACACGACGAGGAAGACGACGAGCAGGACGCCCCAGCCTTGCAGCTTCTGCAGCAGCGGCGTCTCGAGGTCCTCGTCCGAAGGGCCGGGACGCATGCTCTGGGGGATGTCGGGCGCCGCTGCGCGGCGGCGGCCGCGGAGGAACAGGACGCTCCCGGCGATCGCGAGGAAGACCGCCCCTCCGATCGCGAGGATGATGCCCTGGGCCTGGGTGAGGGCGAGCATCAGATCGCGAGCCCTCGCCTCATCCCGTCGCCACGCAGAACGGTCCCGACTGCGGCCTGCGGAGGGTATCCGTGCCGCGCGGCGGCCCGAGGATAACCTCGGCCGTGTCGACTATGACGTCACCCGTCTCGCTGACGGTGACGCGGAAACGGTCCATTCCCCGCGGCGCCGGGCCGAGCTTGTACTCGCCCGCGGTGTTGTACTTCGAACCGTGGCAGGGACACTCGAACCACTGCGACTGCGCGCAGAACGGGACGCGGCACCCCAGGTGCACGCATCGCTGGTACAGGGGCATGATCCCTTGCGCGGAGAGGCCCTCGGCCTCGTAATCGATGTCGTCGGACGGACGGCCGTCGTACGCAACGATGTAGAAGCGGCCCGTCCCCGAGTACACCGGCTGGCCCTCCGTGTCACGGATCGCGGCCTTGATGTCCTCCACCTTCCCCGCGTTGATCACGGAACCGAACCCGCCTTTCAGGTTCGGCCACAGGAAGGCGAGGGTCGCGCCCCCGAACTGCGCGCCGTAGACGAGGAGCGATCCCACGAGCGACCGGCGGAAGAACTCGCGCCGGCTGACCGGCTTCGCGGTCTTCGGCGGCGGCTGGCCGAAGGCATGGGCGGTTGCCGCCGCCTCCGCCGCCCGCTGCTCGCGTCGCGCCCGCCGGAACGAGAGGCCGAAGACGATCGCGAACAGGTCCAGGACGACGATCACCACGATCGCCGCGATGGTGCCGCTCGACAAGGCAAGGACCGGGCTCACAGCTCGAAGAACACCCCCTGCGCCCACGGCCAGACCCAGTTGTAGCCGGTGCCGCGGAAGAAGGACCCGATGATCGTCAGGGTCGCCCCGAACATCATCAGCATCGTGAACATGGTCATCGCGAGCTTGCGGTCACCGGGCTTCGTGCTCGGGTTCCGGTCGACGAACGGCACGACGGCGAGCGCGAGCAGGACGATCGTCGGCGCGAAGAGCACGCCCGCTACCATCGGATGGAAGTAGCGAAGGAGCTCCTGCAGGCCGAGGAAGTACCAGGGAGCCTTCGACGGATTCGGCGTCAGGTTCGGGTTCGCCAGCTCGCGGAGTGGTGCGTTCACGAACGTCGAGAAGATCACGAGGCCCACGGTCACGATGAGCATCGCGACGAACTCCTCGATCAGCAGGTGGGGCCACACGTTCACGCGGTCGCCCTGCTCGCGTTCGACGCGCTGGATCCCCTCGGGCGGAACGAGAGCCAGGAGCCGGTGCTTCTCTTCCACACCTTTCTTCGGTTCCGGCACGTTCCCCGTCGGCCCCGGAGCCTGCCGAGTCGGCGCCAACGTCGCCCCCGCCGGTGCAGCAACGGCCGCCGCAGCCGCAGCAGGTGCCGCAGCCGGTGCAGCCGCGGGCGCCGGTGCGGCCGCAGGAGCGGAGGTCGGCGCCGGCGCCGGGAGCTGTGCGGTGCCCTCTGCCGCTCCACCATCCCCCGTTACCGCCGCACCCTCCCCCGGCGCGGCTGCGGCCGGAGCGGGTGTGGCCGCGGCCGGACCTTCGCCGTGCGCAGCGCGGTGCGCCTGAACGGCTGCCCGCCGCGCGCGGCCTTCGGCGACCCGGCGGTCGGTGCCCTTCGCGAGCTCCTCGGCCAGGACCCTGTCGAAGGTCTCCTGGTCGAGTTGCGCCTCCTCGCGAGCCAACGTTCCTCCTCTTAGAGCGGTCCCGAGATCCCGCCGTCCTTGCGGATCCTCCAGAAATGCACGGAGAGGAATATCACCAGGACGAACGGCAGGGCGAGAACGTGGAGCGTGTACCAACGAAGCAACGTGTCCGGACCGACCACCACCCCGCCGAGCAGCAGGAAGTTCGCCTGCTTCGCGATCAAGGGGGAGTACCCGGCGAGCGAAGTACCGACCGTGACCGCCCAGATCGCGAGCTGGTCCCACGGCAGCAGGTAGCCCGTGAACGACAGCCCGAGCGTGAGGAACAGCAGCACCACGCCGACCACCCAGTTGAACTCACGCGGCGGCTTGTACGAGCCGGTGTAGAAGACCCGAGCCATGTGGAGCGTAACGCTGAAGACCATCAGGTGGGCACCCCACCGGTGCAGGTTGCGGACGAGGTCGCCGAAGAACACCGAGGTGCGGATGTTCTGCATGTCGGTGTAGGCCGAGGCCGCGCCGAGCTCGGCGGCGGGGCGATAGAAGAACATCAAGAAGATGCCCGTGACGGTGAGCAGGATGAACAGGAAGAACGACAGTCCGCCCAGGCAGAACGTGTACGTCAGCTTCAGCCCGTGCCGCTTCAGCTTCACGGGGTGCAGGTGGTACAGGACGTTGTTCATCGTCGCGAGCGCCCGGTCGCGCGAGGTGTCCTTGTAGCCCCTCCGGAAGATCGAGCCGGGCCGGAACATCGACTTCCAGACCTCGGTGTCGCGGACGCGATCCATCACCTCGCTCGGCGAGGGTGGTTTGAGCTTCACCCCGTCCTTCCCCCTCGTCCTAGCCTTCCTCGGCCCGCTGCGATTCGGGCACCGAGGCCATCGTGCGGCGGCCGCCCGCGCCCTCGGGCAGCCGGGCGTAGTACAGCGTGTCGGTGGGGCATCGCTCCACGCACACGGAGCAGCGGGTGCAGGCGTTGTCGTCGACGACGAACACCGAGTAGGTCTCGGCGATCTCTGCCCCGACGGCCTCCTCGGTGGCGTCCTGCACGATCGTCGGGGCCATCATGAAGATGCAGTTCCAGGGACAGACGTCCTCGCATGCTCGGCACAGGATGCAGTTGTCGGGGTCGAGCATCAGGTGCTTGGGCGAGCGGACGCCTTTCGCGAGCCACGACGGATCGACCGGTTCCACGACGTAGTCCGTGTGGATGTCGACCTCGGTCTTCGTGAACGGCACGGGCGGGCCTTCCTATCCGTTCCTCATCGATAGCCGCCGGTCGGGCGCTCGGCCGAGGCCCCCCGGAGCTTGCGCCGCCAGTTCTGGACGATCGCGCCGGCGATGACCACCGAGAAGAAGGGTCCCGTCGAGAGCCCCGCGGCGACGGCGTCGCGCGCGAGGGGTCGCCAGTCCGACGTCCCGGACAGCCCGTCCCAGCCTAGCGTCTGCTCGGCGAAGTAGAGCCAGAACGAGGGGATCACCGCCATCGTGATGACGCTGAAGAAGGCAAGGCCGAGGGAGAATGCCACGGCGGTGGTCCAGGACCACTCGAAGTCCCTGAGGAACCGCTCGGCCCGCTCCTTCTGCTTGGCGTACTGCTGAAGGAGTCTCTCCGGGACCTTCATCCGACAGCCATCCCCACTCGGATCGCGCTTCCCCCGATCGTCGGTCGCCCTCGCGGCCGGCTGATTATAGACGTCGACTTCCCCGCAACCCTGTCGTTCGCGGGTCCCACGGTGCCGTTTCCCCGGCTCGTGAAAAGCTTCACAAGCACGCCTCACTATGGCAAGGATCGGCCGAAGGGTGCAACCCGCATGGGCTGGGGTCACACCTGCCCCCGCGATGCGTACGCCCTTCCTACACTGGCTGCGTGATCGCCGACTTCGTCCAGGAAGGGCTCGGGTCCTGGTGGGCGCCCGCGCTCGCGTTCGCCGCCGGTCTGGTGTCGTTCGCCTCCCCATGCGTGTTCCCGCTCGTTCCCGGCTATCTGTCCTTCGTCGCGGGCGAGGCGCAGGAGGAACGGCGTCCGGTCGTGCCGATCTTGCTGTTCATCGCCGGCTTCGCCGCCGTCTTCACGGCTCTCGGGGCGTTCACGGGATCGGTGACCCGGATCCTGCGCTCTTCGGCGGGCATCCGGATCTCGGGCGCGATCATCATCGCGTTCGGCGTCCTGATGCTGCTGTACGCCTTGCGCCTCGGATCGCCGGCGCTGTTCGCCGAACGCCGACCGCTGCTGCAGCGTGTCCGCCCCGGACCGGCGTGGGCCTTCCCACTCGGCGTCGCGTTCGGCGCCGGGTGGACGCCGTGCATCGGACCGGTGCTCGCCGGCGTGCTCGCCGTCGCGGCGGCCCAAGGCGGCTCGTTCCGCGGGGCGGTGCTCCTGTTCGTGTACTCGGCGGGGTTGGGGCTCCCGTTCCTGCTCGTCGGGGTCGGCGTTCGGCGGCTCATGGGGGCGCTCGCGTTCGTCCGGCGCAACTACCACTGGATAGCGGGCGCCTCGGGAGTGGTCATGATCGCCATCGGCGTGCTCGTCGCGACGAACCAGTGGACGCTGCTGCTCGGACCGGTCCTTCGCGCGATCCGGCAGTTCGAGCCTCCGCTCTGAACCGGTGGTCGGGCCGCCGAGCACGATCTTGCGCGCGTTCAACGGTGCTAGAGTTCGCCGGGCTTCGGTGCCCGCCGCAAGTCCGCGCGAGGGGAACGGAGAACGTGCGCAGGAAGACGCAGTCGGCCCTCGGCCTGGTCGCCCTCATCGCCGTCGCGGCCGCGTGCGCGCCGAACGCCACCCAGTCCGCGCTCGAGCCCGCAGGACCCTATGCCCAGAAGGCCCATGACCTTTTCGTTCCCGTCTTCTGGGTCGCCGCGGTCATCTTCTTCGTCGTCGAGGGCGCGCTCGTGCTCTTCGCGTTCCGGTACCGGCATCGCAAGGGCCGCGAGGGCATCCCGCCGCAGGTCCACGGCAACACGCGTTTGGAGATCGCCTGGACGATCCTTCCGGCGGTGATCCTCGCGGGGGTCGCGGTGCCGACGGTCGCGGGGATCTTCGAGCTCGCCAGGGATCCCGGGCCCGGGGCGCTCGATGTGCGGGTCCTCGGGCACCAGTGGTGGTGGGAGTTCGACTATCCCGAACAGCGGATCCTCACGGCGAACGAGCT
>JBBDWS010000084.1:0-3724 GCA_040902755.1 Actinomycetota bacterium | reverse complement strand
ATCTCTTGCCTCTCGGGCCGGGAGGCCGTACCCTCGCTCCCAGAAGGTTTCATGGGATCGCCAACTGTTCGACTAGTGCCTGACACGACTTTGAGAGACCACTCGTCGCAGGGAGCAGACAGGATCTGGGGCCGCGAAGGGCCACCCGGTCTCCGCATGCCGTAGATCCGTCGTACTTCCGACCGCACAGCCGAGCAGGGGGCGATAGGCCTTCGCTCGGCTTTGTGCGTGTTTGGAGGCGAAACGATGGAAGCGGTGGTGGGTGTCGTGGCCCTGGCGGTGGGGGTCGCGATCGGTTTCCTCGTCAGGAAAGCGGTCGCGCAGTCCCAGGCCCTCAGCGCGGAGGCCAAGTCCCGGCAATTGGTGTTGGAGGCCGAGCGCGAGGCGGAGCGCCTCACGCGCGAAGCCCTGGTGCAGGCCAAGGACGAGATCGGCGTTTTGCGCCGCGAGGCCGACGAGGACCTGCGGCCCCGCCGCGAGGAGGTCAAGCGTCAGGAGGAGCGACTCGTCCAGAAAGAGCAGACGATCGATCGCAAGCTGGACGACGTCGACAAGCGGGCGAGCGAGCTCGACGACCGCGACCAGAAGCTCCAGATGGTGCGGCAGCAACTGGAGCATGCGGCGGACCAGCACCGAAAGCGTCTCGAGGAGATCGGGCAGATGACCGCGCAGGAAGCCCGTGAGGCGCTGCGGACGCAGGTCGTCGACGACGCCAAGCGCGAGGCGATGTCGACCGTGCGCGAGATCGAGCAGCGAGCCCGCGAGGAAGGCGAGGAGCGCGCTCGGAAGATCGTGACGATCGCGATCCAGCGGGTGGCGTCGGAGCAGACGGCGGAGTCGACCGTCTCGGTGTTCTCGCTGCCGAGCGAGGACATGAAGGGACGGATCATCGGCCGCGAGGGCCGCAACATCCGGGCGTTCGAGGCGGTGACCGGGGTGAATCTCATCATCGACGACACGCCGGAAGCGGTGGTGCTCTCGTCCTTCGATCCGGTCCGGCGCGAGACCGCCCGGCTCACGCTGGAGAAGCTCGTGCAGGACGGGCGGATCCATCCGGCGCGGATCGAGGAGACCTTCGAACGGTCGGCGACCGAGATCGAGGAGCGGATCCGCCGAGCGGGTGAGGGGGCGGTCTTGGATGTCGGCATCACCGACATGCACCCGGAGATGATCCGGCTGCTCGGTCGCCTGCAGTTCCGAACGTCCTACGGACAGAACGTCCTCAAGCACCTCGTCGAGTCGGCGCACGTCGCGGCGGCGATCAGCGCGGAGCTCGGGGTCGATCCTGCGATCCCCAAGCGCGGAGCGCTGTTACACGACATCGGCAAGGCGGTCACCCACGAGATCGAGGGCTCGCACGCCATCATCGGCGCCGAGATCGCTCGCCGGATGAAGGAGTCCCCGGAGGTCGTCCACTGCATCGAGTCCCACCACGGCGAGGTCGAGCAACGCACGATCGAAGCCGTGATCGCGCAGATCGCCGACGGCATCTCGGGCGGCCGGCCCGGCGCCCGACGCGAGAGCCTCGAGACCTACGTGAAGCGTCTCGAGCGTCTCGAGGAGATCTGCACGAGCTACCCCGGTGTCGAGAAGGTCTACGCGATGCAAGCAGGACGCGAGGTTCGGGTGATGGTCAAGCCGCAGGATATCGACGACCTCACCGCGCAGGTCATGGCCCGGGACATCGCCAAGCAGGTGGAAGAGGAGCTGCAGTACCCGGGGCAGATCAAGATCACGGTCGTCCGCGAGACCCGTTCCGTGGAATACGCGAAATAGCGAATCCGACGGCCGCCCTAGCCAAGAGCCGGGGCGGCCGTCGGGTATCAGGGAACTCAGCTCAAGCGATCAGAGTCCCTCGCACTGATCCTCCTTGCTGCCCTGCACGACGTTGCCTCCGCCCGTCGGGGCGGGATCGTTCTTCTTGCACTGCAGATTCCCGTCGATCCGGTTGTTGTTGATCGCCAATCCGCCGGTGTTCTGGAACGCCTGGAGGTTTCCGCCGATGCGGTTGCCCCTCGCCGCCAAGCTTCCCTCCTGGTCGTCGAACAGGATGTCACCGCCGATGCGAGCTCGGATGATCCGTGCGGCGTCGCCCTGGACAATCTGAACGCTTCCGCCGATCCTCGACCGGTCGCGGAGGACGACCCTGCGCGCGTTCTCAGCCTGCACGTTGCCGATGACATGGATGCCGGACGCCTTCAGCGTCGCGTCCCGCTGCACCTTGATCGTCCCCTCGACCAGCGTGCCGTTCAATGTGCATGTGGCGCCCTGCGGAACGCGGAGGTTGTCCACCGTGACCGCGCCGATGGTGCCACGACACACACGCTCTTCCGCCGAAGCCGGTCCCGCGGGAAGGAGCAGTGCCCCTCCCACGGCCAAGACCGCCATCCATCTTGTCGATCGCTTCACGTTCTTCTCCTTTCGTCGATATGCCCAACGCTACCCACCGTCCGTGAAAAGCCGGTGAGACCCGTGTGAGAGATCCCTTATCCACGACCGGTGCTCGGGTCACGTCGGTTGATCCGCTCGAGCGCCCGACCCCAAGGTAAGTCATCTCTCATCTGTGTCTCACGGAGCCCTCATGGCCGCCGGATACGTTCGTCATCGAGGGAAGGAGACACGATGGCGACTACGACGAAGGAAGGACGCGACACCTGGGGATTGCAAGAAGGCGACGAGATCGCCTCGGGCCTCACCGCCCTGCAATTGCTCGGGGGAGGTACCCGGTACGAGGCGCTCCTCGCCTTCGACGATGGCCTGCATCACGCCACGGTCGTCAAGGTGCTTCGTCCCGATCGCATCGGGGACGAGGGCGCCCTGCGAGGGCTCCGCGGCGAGGCAGAAGTTCTGGCGTCGCTGAACCACCCGGCGATCGCGCGCCTGCTTCGCGACGGAACCGACGACGAGCGTCCGCACATCGTGCTCGAGCTCGTCGAGGGGCCGCGGCTGTCGACGCTGATCCGCCGGTTCGGCCCGCTCGAGACGGAACAGGCGGCGCCGCTCGCGGTGGAGGTCGCCTCGGCGCTGCACTACCTGCACGGGCTCGGCGTCGTGCACCTCGACGTCAAGCCGAAGAACCTCATCATGGGTGCGCCGCCACGCCTGATCGACCTCAGCATCGCGCGGTCGTTCCGGGACGCGGCGTCGCTCACGGTCCCGGTCGGCACCGACGCGTATATGGCTCCGGAGCAGTGCACGCCTTCGCCAGGGCGCGTCGGTCCGGCGGCAGACGTCTGGGGCCTCGGCATCACGTTGTACGAGTCCCTCGTGGGGAAGCCGGCATTCGCACGAGGGTCCGAGGAGAACTGTGCGCCCGCCGGGAAGCGCTTCCCGCAGCTGACGCACCGGCCGGCACCGATGCCCTCGCGGGTTCCGCCGGAGCTCGCAGGGGCCGTCGATGCCGCGCTCGCCTTCGAGCCGGAAGACCGGCCAACGGCGCGCGAGATGGCTGAAGCGGTCGAGCCGCTCCTGAGGCGGCCGCGGAGGCTGGTCCTGAACCGGCTGAAGCCCAGGTAGGGCTCGGGCCGGAAACCGGCTGAAGCCCAGATGGGGCCCGGCCGGAGAGAGAAAGACGAAAGGAGTGAGGAAAGATGCCATGGGGAAAGATCGCAGTGCTGCTCTTCACCGGTGTGGTGGGCCTCGGCCTCGGCCTCGTCGTCGCCGAGCCGTGGGACAGCCCGACGAGCGTCGACGCTCTGGAGCTCGACGACGAGGCTCGGCGTGA
>JBBDWS010000083.1:0-25399 GCA_040902755.1 Actinomycetota bacterium | reverse complement strand
CGGTCGTCGGGGCAGGTCCGGTCGAGTTCCTGTTGAGGGATCCGGACGTCACCGAAGTGATGGTGAACGGCCCCGACGACGTCTACGTGGAGCGGAAGGGGCGGATCGAAAGGGTGGGGGATCGTCTGTTTGAGGGGGAGGAGGCGGTTCTCCATCTGATCGAGCGCATCGTGGCACCCCTGGGCCTTCGGGTCGATAGTTCGTCACCTTGGGTGGACGCGCGACTGCCAGATGGTTCGCGGGTGCATGCGATCGTTCCGCCCCTTTCGCTCTGCGGTCCCGTATTGAACGTCCGCAAGTTCTCGTCGATCCCGTTGCGGCCGCAAGGCATCGTCGCCAACGGGACGATCTCGCCGCCCATGCTCGCGTTCCTCGCCGCATGTGTCCGGGGACGGGCGAACGTCATCGTCTCCGGCGGCACGAGCTCGGGCAAGACCACGCTGCTCGGAGTGCTGTCGTCGTTCGTTCCGGACGGGGAGCGGATCATCACGATCGAGGATGCGGCGGAGCTCCGGCTGGCCAAGCCGCATGTGATCGGTCTCGAGGCCAGACCGGCGAACGTCGAGGGAGAAGGCGAGGTGACGGTGCGCGATCTCGTGCGAAACGCACTTCGGATGCGCCCCGACCGGATCGTCATCGGTGAGGTTCGCGGCGGTGAAGCGCTCGACATGCTGCAGGCGATGAACACGGGGCACGACGGATCGCTCTGCACGGCTCATGCCAACTCGGCTCGGCACGTGCTGTGGCGGGTCGAAACGATGGCGATGATGTCCGACGTCGATCTGCCCGTTGCGCACGTTCGAACTCAGATCGCCGGTGCGATCGACGTGATCGTCCACATGGCGCGCTTGCGAGACGGCCGGCGCCTTGCGTTCCAAGTGGCGACAGTGGACGGGGTCGATCCCGCGGGAGACCCGATCGTGACCGAGATCTTCGGTTTCCGCCCTCGCCTCGGTCCCGAGGGTGCCTTCGTTGCAACCGGTGTGGTTCCGCCGTTCGTGAAGACACTCTCGGGTCGTGGACAAGACGTCCCGGCGGAGTGGTTCGATGTCGATGTCCGCCGCGACCCGGGCCGCCATCCCGTCCCACGGCCGTGAAAGGCGCGCTCTTGGCCGCGTGCTGTACGACCTCAGCAGTCGTCCTGCTGGGGGCCGCGGCCACGATCCAGGGACGAGACCGCCTCCTCGGGCGGATGGGCGAGGAGCCATCTCCCTCTCGGGGAGGCCATCCCTCGATCGGTCTGCCGCGTGCGGTGATCGCGATGGGCGCGGGAGGGCTCGGTGCGGTGCTCGGCGCACTGGTCGCCGGCCCGCCGGGCATCGTGCTCGGTCTCGCGGCGGCCGCGTTCCCATTCCTCGTCGACCGACATCGAGTGACTCGGCGCGCTCAGCTGATCGAGGAGCAGCTGATCGATGGGGTGGGCGCGATCGCTTCGGCACTCCGATCCGGCAAGTCGCTCGTGCAGTCGCTCGAAGTGGCGGCCGACGAAGTCGACGCGCCGTTGGGAGTTCTGCTTACCGAAGGCGTGGATCGCTCCTCGCTCGGGGTGCCGTTCGAGGATGTGCTCGACGGACTGGCCGAGCGGATCGGAACCCCGGACGCTCGCCTGGTCACCGGCGTCCTTCGGCTACATCGTCGCACCGGGGGTGCCCTCGCCGCTTCGCTCGATGACGTCACCCGGACACTTCGCGCACGGCGTGACGGTGCCCGCGAGCTGCGGTCGCTCACCGCACAAGCGCGCCTGTCCGCGGCGATCCTTGGGTTGCTCCCGGTCGGGTTCTTCCTATTCTTGTTGGTGGTCGCGCGCCGGGACGTCGAAACCGCGTACCGCACGACCGCGGGAGCAGCGGCGATCGGGATCGGCCTTGCCCTGCAGGGGCTGGCATTCGTGTGGATCCGCCGCCTGCTTCGGGTTGAGGAAGCATGAGCGTCGTTCTTTACGCTGCGACGGTCGCGTCGCTCGCTTCAGCTCTCGCGGTCGCCGCGATCGCGTCGGCGGCTCCCGAGCCGGCATTGGCGCGTGCCGGGCTGACCGGCGGAGCGATACCCGGCTCGTCGATCCGAATCGGCTTGCGACGGATCGGGAGTCGCTTCGAGCGGATTCACGGTCGGTTGCAAGGGCTCATCCTCGAGGCCCACGCCTCCTGGACGGTCGATGAGGTTGCGGGAGCGAAGGTTCTCGGACCGGTCGTGGTCCTCGCGGTCGCGCTCCTTGCCCCGGGATCGCTCGTGGTGCTGGGCATTCCGCTGGCGATCGTCGCCTTCCGCTTCCCGGATCTGATGCTCGCGCGTGCCGCGCGTCGCCGGAGGCTTGCGGCATCCCGGGAGGTTCCACTTTTCCTCGATCTGCTCGCGGTCACGACGGCGGCCGGGCTTCCTCCACAGCTCGCCGTCCGCTTCGCCGCCGAACCACTGCGCGGTCCGCTCGGCGAGGAGCTGCGCGGCGCGGTCGGCCGGGTGGATCTCGGGCGTCGCTGGCGGGACGAGATCGCCGCTTCGGCAGGCCGGCTGGCGCAGCACGACCTCGGCCGAGCGATCGGGCTCCTGCTTCGGACCCAGCGACTGGGCACCTCGCTGGCGGATGAGATGTCTCGCCTGGCCGCGGACGTCCGCGAGGGAGCGCGCCTGCGCGCGGTCGAGCGGGCGCGGACGGCTCCGGTGAAGATGCTCTTCCCCCTCGTGTTCCTGATCCTCCCCGCGTTCCTCCTCCTCACGGTGGTTCCCGTCCTGTTGACCACCGTGCGGTCGATCGGTTGAGAGGAGTGGCGCCGTGTTCTTGTCCTGGTACGTCCGTGCACGCGTGCGTCTGTCCGAGCAGGTCGGGCAGACCACCGCCGAGTACGCCCTCGTGATCCTGGCTGCAGCCGCTGTGGCGGTCGTTCTGATCGCATGGGCGCGATCGTCCGGGAAGCTCCCCGCGTTCTTCGACAACATCATCGATCAGGTTGCGGGAAGTGCTACCTGACCAGCGCGATGAATCGGGTTCGGCGGTCGTCGAGTTCGCCTTGCTCTTGCCGGTCCTTCTGCTCCTTCTTCTCGCGGTCGTCCAGGTCGGCGTGCTGGCAAGCGACCGGTTGCTCCTGGCGCAGGCGGCCAGAGCAGGCGCGCGTGAGGCGGCTGTCCAGCAGTTCGACGAGGCGATCCGCGAAGCGGCGACGACGGCGGGAGCCGGACTCGATCCCGAGCGACTACGGCTCGAGGTCACCCGGGCGGGCTTCAGGGGCTCGCCCGTGACCGTGTCGTTGTCCTACGAAGTTCCGATCATCGGCGTCCTGGCGGGCTGGTTGCTTCCCGCGACCGTGACGATCTCGACCGCGGCCACAGCCCGCCAGGAGTTCGGGTGACGTTCCGGAGATCCCTGCGCGACGAGACCGAGCGCGGTTCGGTGTCGGTCCTCGTCGCGGCGATCATCGCGGTCGTCGTGGTGCTCGCACTCGGGACGGCCGATGTCGCCCGGGTTCTCGCCACGGCCGCGAGCGCCCAGACGGCGGCCGATGCGTCGGCGCTCGCGGCCGTGCAGGAGCTCGCGATGCCGAGTGGCTTGGTTCCCGCTGAGGTCGCGGGCGAGTACGCCGCGCGGAACGGGGCGTCGTTGGTGTCGTGCGAGTGTCCGGTGGAGTCGTTCGAGGCGGTCGTCACGGTTCGGATGCCGGTCGGCACGCTGTTGCTGTTCGGCGACGGTCGCCTCGTCGAGGCGGTTGCCAGAGCCGTCGTGGACCTGCCGGCCTGAGCGCTTCGGGTGGTCGTCGGAGCCGGCCAACTTGACGGCGGTGGGGTGTACCATTCTCCGACCATGGCGATGCGGCAGATGTGGCCGAGGCGAGGGAAGCGGGCGCTGCTCGCGACCGTCGACTACACGCTGGCCAAGCGCGCCCTGCTCCGGCAGATGCGCACCGGCCTGCTGTCCCGCGCCGACATCTGCGATGCGCACCCCGAGCTGATCCGCGCGGCCAAGAACGTCGGCGAGAACTGCCGCCGGACCTGCCCGGTCTGTCAGCAGGCCAAGCTGCGGCTCCTCGCGTACGTGTACGGCGACGGCCTGAAGCGCGAGAACGGGCGCGTGTGGCCGCTCGACGTCGGCATGTCGATGGCCGCCGACCGGCCGGGCTCCTGGTGCTACGTGGTCGAGGTTTGCACCGAGTGCCAGTGGAACCACCTAGCCGAAGCCTTCGTCGCCCGGGCCGTCTGACCTGCAGCTCCCTCCCGAGCGCGTTCCGTGTTTCCTCAGGTCGAGTACCGGGAATCCTGCGGTCCGTGGCTACACTGAAAGACGGATTGCCCGTCGACACCTCGCGCGTTTGGACCCATAAGGGTCGCAAGCACGCCCCCCAGAAGAAGCGGACGAACTCCAAGCCCAAGGCCAATGGCTTCAAGGCCTGGATGCGCCGCTGGTGGTGGGTCTTCGTCGTCGTGCCCGCCTCGGGGATGCTGCTCGTCCTGCTGATGCTGATGTACGTCTACTCGCAGCTCGACCTGCCCGGGACGCCGCCGCCGCTGCAGACGACCCACATCTACGATCGCGACGGCAACCAGATCGCCACGCTGCACGCGGGCGTGGATCGAACGATCATCCCGTTCTCCGACATGCCGAAGACACTTCGCAACGCGGTGCTCGCGGCCGAGGACGCCGACTTCTACCAGCACCCGGGGATCGACCCGATCGGCATCGCCCGCGCCGCGTGGACCGACCTGGCTGCCGGCGGGGTCGTCCAGGGCGGCTCGACGATCACCCAGCAGCTCGTGAAGAACATCTATGCCGGTGAGTACGTCGAGGATCCGGAGACCGGCGAAGCGACCTACATCGTCCCGCCCCGCAACGTTTCGCAGAAGGTCCGCGAGGCGCTCCTCGCGGTCAAGGTCGAGCAGGAGTTCAGCAAGGACGAGATCCTGGCGACGTACCTCAACACCGTGTACTTCGGCCGCGGGGCCTACGGGGTCCAGGCCGCCGCCGAGACCTACTGGCAGAAGGACGCGCAGGACCTCACGATCTTGGAGTCGGCGATGCTCGCCGGCCTGATCGCCACGCCGTCCAACTACGACCCCGTCGAGGATCCCGAGGGCGCGCAGGGGCGCCGGAACTACGTCTTGGACCAGATGGTCGACGAGGGATATCTGACGGCCGAGCGCGCCGCGGCGATGGCCGATATCGACGTCACCACGAACGAGATCGAGATCGGCCTCAACTTCCCCAGCAAGCTGGGCTACTTCCTGGACCACACCCGGCGCGAGCTCATCCACACCTACGGGGAGTCCAAGGTGTTCGGGGGCGGTCTCCGCGTCACCACGACCCTCGACGCGGACATGCAGCGGATGGCCGAGGCGGCCGTCGCCGGCCGGCTGCCGTTGCTCGAGGACCCCGATGCCGCGCTCGTCGCGATCGACCCGCGGGACGGCGGCATCCGTGCGATGTACGGGGGCAGGAACTTCAACCAGGAGCACGTGAACCTCGCGACGGGCGCCGGCGGCACGGGACGCCAGTCGGGCTCCTCGTTCAAGGTGTTCACGCTCGTCGCGGCGCTCGAGCAGGACTACGGGCTCGACTCGCGTTGGAACGGTCCGTCCCCGATCACGATCCCGGATCCGCAGTGCTACACCGACGGCGAGCCGTGGGAGCTGTCGAACGCGAGCGACTCGGAGAACGGGGTCTTCACGCTGCTCTCGGCGACGACGCACTCGGTCAACACCGTCTTCGCGCAGATCGCTTCTGCCGTCGGGCCCGAGTCGATCGTCGACGTCGCGCACCGGATGGGGATCCAGTCGCCCCTCGAGCCGGTCTGCTCGATCACGCTCGGGACCCAGTCGGTCACGCCGCTCGAGATGACGCGCGCCTACGCGACGCTCGCGGCCCGTGGGTGGCGGCACCAGGCGACGCCCCTCCAGGAGGTCGAGGATCCGAACGGCGAGACCGACACGATCAACGCGCGCGGTCAGCAGGTGCTCGACGCGAACGACGCCGACATGGCGACGTCGGCGCTGGAGACAGTGATCACGAGCGGGACTGGCACGAACGCGAACATCGGCCGCCCGGCGGCCGGCAAGACCGGGACGAATCAGGAGTACCGCGACGCGTGGTTCTGCGGCTACACGCCGCAGCTCGCCGCGTGCGTCTGGATGGGCTACGCCGAGGCTCAGCTGCCCCTCGTGAACGTCGAGGGGTACTCGGCGGTGTTCGGCGGGACGCTCCCGGCGCTGATCTGGCACGACTTCATGGCCGCCGCGACGGCGAACATGAAGGTCGTGGACTTCCACGAGCCGAACCCCGAGGGCTACACGCGCTCGGCGCCGACGCCTCCACCGCTCCCAGCGCCGTCGGTCACGCCGTCGCCGACCGAGGAGCCCTCGCCGGAGCCGTCGCCGACCGAGGAGCCCTCGCCCTCGCCGACCGTGGAGCCGTCGCCGACCGAGACGACCCCGCCTCCGACGCCGACGGACACGCCGACACCCACGCCTTCGCCGAGCCCGACGGCCGGGGCGGGCCCGACGTCCGCTCCCGAGGCCCGCGCGCGAGGGCCCGGCTGACGCGCTCTCGTCCTACGAAGCCTCGCTGACGGAGAACTCGCGGGCCGCCGGCACCGCGTCGAGCGGCAGTGTCGCGAGCACCGTGGTTCCCCGCCCGGGCGTCGAGTGCACCATGAACGTGCCGTTCGCGAGCTCGACGCGCTCGCGCATCGAGGCGAGCCCGACCCGGCCCATCTGCAGGTACTCGCGCGCCTTCGAAGAGTCGAACCCGCTGCCGTCGTCGCCGACCTCGATCCGCAGCTGGCCGCCGACCGCCTCGACTGAGACGGTGAGGCTCTTGGCGCCGGCGTGCTTCGCGCTGTTGGAGAGCGCCTCCTGGACGATGCGGTAGGCGAGCGTCTCGAGGTCCTGCGGGATGGCGACCATCGTGCGACCGACGAACTCGGTGCGCACAGCGTTGTCCAGGCCGAACTTGTCGACGGTCTCGCGGAGCGCCGGGATGAGACCACGCTCTTCGAGAAGCGGCGGTCGAAGGCCCGACATCAGCCTGCGGAGGTTGTCGGCCTCCTCGGACAGCTCGCGCCGAACCTTCGCGAGCACCTCGGTGCCCTCGCCCAGATCGCCCGCGTCCAGCATGAGGAGCACCGCCTCGAGCGACAGGGACGCGGCCGAAACCCCCTGCACCGGCCCATCGTGGAGGTCACGCGCGATGCGGTTGCGCTCGCTCTCGATCGCGGCGTTCGTCCGGCGCATGATCCGCGTGCGGTCCTCGTCCCGGTCCTGCAGGAACTTGAACAGCGACCGGATCGTCTGGTCGGCGACCCGCGCCGCCGTCACGTCCCGGACGAGCAACAGCCGCCTCGGGGACTCGGCCGGGATCTCCGACATCCGTGACTCGAGATAGATCGCGTGACCCTCGCGACGAAGGGTCCCCTGGCCCGTCTGCGGCAGCGACCCGAAGGAGTCGTCGGCGTCGATCGAGTCGGCCAGCACCGACCAGGGCTGGCCCTCGACCATCCCCTGCGGGAGCTCGATCATCCGGCAGAACGCTCCGTTCGCGCGGACGATCACGTCCTTGTCGTCGAGCTCGACGATGCCGTCGACCGCGGCCTCGAACACGGTGCGGAGCCGCTCCTCGGACTCGCGAAGCGTCTCGTTCGCCCGCTGGAGCCGAGCGAGCGCCTTGTCCGTCTCGCGGAGCGCGAGCTCCTTCTGATCGAGGGCGTCGTGCACCTCACGCTGGGCGTGGGTTCCGCGGACCTGGTTCACCACGATGCGCAGCACGATGCCGAGCGCGAGGATCGATATCAGGCCGGAAGCTTGGAACGGACCCACCCGCTCGTCGATCTCGAGCGTCGCGACGAAGCCGAGGGCCGCGCACGCGGTCGTCACCGACAGGGTCGTGAGGAGCGTGCGCCCGTAGCGCCCCGGCCGGTTCGGCACCTCGTCCTCGGCCCGCCGCGGCACCAATGTGACCAGGAGCGCGAGGTAGAGGCACGAGAGCGCGATCGGCAGGTCGACCTCCGGCAGTCCGGGCCGGAACGCACCGCTGACCCACCGCTCCGCGAACGCGAGGAGCGCCGAGCTGATGCCGCAGATCCCCGCGAACAGCCCGACGTGCGGCACCGACGGCCGCCAGATGACGAGCGCCCCGTACGCGGAGAAGGCGGTGGCGACGATCGCCGCGAACTCGGCGGCGGAGATGGTGCTCGCAGGCAGCGACATGCTCGGCCGAAGGAGCAGGTAGACGATGGTCCCGATCGCCGCGCTGATGAGGACGACGTCGGCGGCCACCTCGCGCCGGTCCTCGACCGGGACATGGCTCCGCAGCTCGTGGAGCAGCGGGATCAGGAACAGCATCGCGACGACGACGAACGCGGCGTCGAACGGCACCACGCGCGCCGCAGCGGCGCGGTCGACGCCGGCCGCGGTGATCCACGCGCTGATGACGCCGAGACCGAGGACGCCGAGGCCGAGCCACGTGCCGTTGCGCCAGGCGTCGGGCCGGCGGGATCGAGAGAAGATCGCGATCGCCGAGAGCAGGCAGGCGCCGGAGACGAGGATCCCCGGAAGGGCCGGCGTGCGCTCGAGCACGGGCAGCCAGATGGAATAGGCGGCGATGACGCCGGCGCCCACGAGGAGCAGGACGGCCGGCGCGAGCCAGGATTGCGCGCGTGTGAGCTGCGTGGACATGCTCGGTCGGTCATCATCCCGCACGGGCGCTCAACACTCCATCACCCGCGTGGGGTCCTCAGAATCGGGTATGGCCTACGCCGAGTGGCTCGGTTTGCCCAGTTCGTGCCGCTGGCCCGTGCCCGTGGGCGCTGTCCGGGCCGGCTACTCGATCAGCCGGCGGCGCAGGGCCTCGGCGACCGCTGCCGTGCGGTCGGACGCGCCGAGCTTCTCGAAGATGTGCTCCAGGTGCGTCTTGACGGTGTCCGGAGAGATGTAGAGGCGCTCGGCGATGTCGCGGTTCGTGTGTCCGAACGCGAGCAGCTGGAGCACCTCGATCTCGCGTGCCGTGAGTGTCTCGGCCCGGCGGTCTCGCTCCTTGGCCTGCGACAGCTCCTCGGCGAGCGCGACCACGAGCTGCGGGTCGATCACCATGTTGCCTCCCGCCACCAGCCGGACCGTCTGGATGAGGTGCTCGGCGTCGCGGGCCTTCAGCACGTAGCCCCGGGCGCCCGAACGCACGGCCTCGACGACGAACTGCCGGTCGTCGTAGGCGGTGAGCATGATCACGCCCACCTTCGGGAACTTGTCGCGGATCTGGCGGGCGGCCTCCAAGCCGTCCATCTCCGGCATCCGGATGTCGACCAGGGCGATGTCCGGGTTCTCACGTTCGATGAGGTCGACCAGCTCGATGCCGTTGGCGGCCTCGCCGATCACCTCGATGCCGTCCGCCATGTCCAGGTACCGGCGCAGGCCCTGCCGGACCAGGGAGTGGTCGTCCGCGATCGCTACTCGAATCGTCACCTTTGGTGCCTCCACTCGGCCTCCGGCCCCCGCAGTCCGGCGCCCATCCTATATGTCGGCACCCACCCGTCAGAAGATGTAGTACCAGTTGAGGGTCAGCAGGCTGAGCAGGCCCAGGCCGGCGGCCCCCACCGCGGCGAGCGCCCATCGGGGGATGGAGGATCGCCCGGCCAGCTCCGCCCCTGCCCAGAACGCCGGGAAGAGCACGAGCATGAAGCGGGGCATCGACATGAGAGGGCGGTCATCGAACACGAACGTCAGGGGGATCAGGAGCCCGCCCCACAGGTAGATGCCGTAGGAGGGCCGGTACCGCTTCCACGCCCAGACCGAGAGCACCACGACCGGCACCACGATCACCCAGTCGATGATCCAGTAGCCGCCGTTCGTGTTTCCCACGTAGCGGCCGGCCGACCGCGTCGCGTTCCACAGCGAGACCCAGGGCCAGGAGAAGGTGCGCTCCCAGTTCTCCTGCCGTGTCACCGGCGTGAGCCAGTCGCCCGTCCGGATCTCCCACCACCCGAGGTAGGCCAGGGTGCCGAGTCCCGTCGCCGCCGCGGCCAGGAGTCCCGGCCAGGCGGGACCGCGTCCCTCGGCGCGCCGGTGCAGCGCCTCGATCGCGAGCGCCGGCGCGAGGACGAGTCCGACGCTTCGCGTGAGGGCCGCGAGGACCCCGGCCAGGCCGGCGAGCCGCCACCGCCCACGTCGCGCTCCCCAGAAGGCCGTGACCGCGAGCAGGAGGAATGTCGACTCGCTGTACGGCATGAGGAAGAAGTAGGACGTCGGGAAGAAGGCGAGCAGCACCACCGTCGTACGGGCGGCACGTTCGTTGATCTCCGACGTGGTAAGGAGGTAGGTGACGACGAGCGCGCCGAGGAACGCGGCGTTCGAGACCAGGATCGACGCCGCGAACGGGTGTCCGCCCAGGACGAAGGAGACGGTTCGGACGGCCAGCGGGTACAGCGGGAAGAAGGCCGCGCTGCCGTCGGCCGGCCGGTACCCGGCATCGGCGATCCGCAGGAACCACAGCGCGTCGAACCGTTCCCACGCGGTGAACAGGTTCTGCCAGCCGGGATCGGGGATCGGGTTGGCTGGCCACCCGGGAACCCCGACCGGGTCGAGCGGAGGGACGATCCCCACCGCCGCGAGCCCGATCACGAACGTGAGGAGGCGCAACCCCAGGAACACCGGAACGCAGTAGCGGAGGGCGTCGGTCAGCAGCCGGCGTTCGTCGAGGACGGGATCGAGCTCGTCCGCCTGGCCCTTCACGGCGGTCGTCACGCGACCGCGCCCGCCGCGGCGATCTCGCGCGGTTCCACCGGCACCGGCTCCGGCGACGGCTCACGCCGGCGCACCCACGCGACGAGGCACAGGATCAAGATCACGGCACGAAGCGCCACGGCGATCTCGAAGGCGCCGATCGGCAGACCTCCCACCCCCGAGAACCGCCCGAACCACGAGAACCGCGTTACGAACACGGCGACGTCGGTCGCCTCGAAGAGTGCGAAGAGCCGGACGTTCGGCAGCGCCAGCGCGAACCAGGGCAGGAGCCACAGCCCGTACTGCGGCGAGTAGACCTTGTTCGACAGCAGGAACAGGATCAGCACGGGAAGCCCGAGCGTCCAGCGCGGGAACCCCGGATCGCGCGCGAGCTTCCATCGCCACACGACGGCTACGAGCGCGACGAACAACGCGGCCGACGCGACGTTGATCGCGCGGGTGTGACCGCAGGAGAACTCGCCGGTGACCCGCTCGCAGACGATGAACCAGATGCTGTCCCAGTCGGCCGGCCGGGCCGAGTTGAAGCGGAAGAACTCCCACCACGAGCGCGGCGAGGCGATCGCGAACGGCAGGTTCACCGCCGCCCAGCTGCCCGCCGCCGCCCAGGCGAGGTAGATCCCTCGGTCCGGCTCTTTCGAGCGGAACCGCCCGGCGACGAACGGGATGACCAGGAGCGCCGGGTACAGTTTCGTCGCGGCTCCGAGCCCGAGCAGCACGCCGGACCAGACGTCGCGACGCTTGAAGTACATGTATGTCGCACCCGTGGCGAACGCGACCGGCAGCAGGTCCCAGTTGATGAAGCCGTACACGGCGAGCGTGGGTGCGAGCGCGAAGTACAGCGAGCGCACGCCCACCATCAGGTATAGGCAGAGGGTGGTGACGAAAGCCGCGACCGTGAGCAGCACCACGTTCGCGTAGAAGAATCGCGTGACGTCGTCGCCCGAGGCCCACCCGGTCAGGCGCATCGCCCACATCGAGAGCACGGGGTACTCGTCGCATTCGCCGGGGGCGTTCGCGTCGCAGGCATCGAGGTAGGGGAGCCGGCCGCTCGAGAGCTGTTGGGTTCCGAGCAGCGGGATGATGTCGGTGTAGCACAGACGGGTGTACTGGCGGCCGTCGCTCCAGTCGCCGTCGGTGCACGCGGCCTTCGTGCCGAAGCCGATCGCGAGCGTCGCCGCGAGACACGCGAACACGAGCCCGAGACCGATCTGGCGAAAGGCGGTCGGCACCAGCCGCATCATCGCACGCGTCGCGAGCGCGGAGGCGTGCCGTCACCGGACGTGCAGCGGGGCCGCCGAGGGGGAGGCGGCCCCGCCGTCACCTTCCGGATCGACCGAAGCCCACCCGGATGCGGCGGCGACAGGTTCGGCGCCGACCGCAGTCCTTGCTGTCACACATCCATCGGCATGATGGACGGGGCGCATGCATAGCCCGGGTGGGGGGTCTTGGCATCCTCCGGATGCGGCACTCGTTCGGTCGAAAGTCGGTTTCTCAGACCTCGATCTGACCGTGCTTGACGGCCAGGGCGACCGCCTCGAGCTTGGAGTGCACGCCGAGCTTGCCGAGCACGTTCCGAACGTGCGTCTGGACGGTCTGCGGGCTGATGAACAGGGCGGCGGCGATCCCCTCGTTCCGCCGGCCCTGGGCGAGGAGGCGAAGGATCTCCCACTCCCGGTCCGACAGCTTCGCGAACAGGGCCTGCACCTCGCGCCCCTCCTCACGCTCCTTCGTGACCTGGTGAAGCAGACGCGAGAGCGTGGCGGGCTCGATCAGGACCTCCCCCTCGGCGGCCGCCTTGGCCGCGCTGAGGACCTCGTCGGCGGGTTCGTCCTTGCCGAGGAACCCGGACGCGCCGGCCTCGACGGCTTCGACGAGCAGCCGTTCGTCGTCGTGCGCGGTCATGATCACGACCTTCGTCGCGGGGGAGACCTCCTTGATCCGGCGGGTCGCCTCGATCCCGCTGATGGTCCCGCTCCGGCCCTTGAACACGATGTCCATCAGGACGACGTCGGGCTTGTGCTCCCGGCAGAGCTCGATCGCGCGCTCGGGGTCGGCGACGGGGGGCGCGACGAGCCGAAGCTCTTCGTCGCGCTCGACGACCATCGCGAGCGCATCGGTCAGGGTCCGATGATCGTCGCAGATGAGCAGCGAAACCGGCGTGTCCCGCTCCACCGTTGGCTAGCCCTCCCGCGGCAGCGTGACGCGGAGGATGGTACCCCCTTCGTCTCGCTCGAGTACCTCGATCCGCCCGTCGTGGGCGAGGACGTGCGCGCGGGCGATGAACAGGCCGAGGCCGGCGCCCGGCGTCTCCTCGTAACCGGCGGGGCGCCACCGTCCGAACCGGTCGAAGACGGCCTTGACACGCTCCTCCGGGATGCCGGGCCCGCGGTCGGCGACCTCGATCGCCGCGTCGCCCTCGTCGACCCGGACCGTGACGTCGATCGGTGCGTCGGGCGGCGAGAACTTCACCGCGTTGTCGATCAGGTTCTCGAGCGCCTCGGCCAGGCGCTTGCGGTCGGCTCGGACGCCGACCTCCGGCTCGGTGTCGACGGTCATCGGGTGCTCCGCGTGCTCGGAAGCCCACGCGAGCTCCTCCACGAAGACTCCGAGGTCCACGTCCTGCAGGTCGTACGCGATCTGCTCGGCGTCGACCCGCATCGCGGTCGCCGACTGCTCGACCACGCGTTTGAGCCGCGCGGTCTCCTCGTCGATCAGCCGGAAGAACTCCAGCTTCTCCTCGTCGCTCATCTGGTCGAACAGCCTCGCGCCGGTGGAGGCCAGGCCCTTGATGGCCATCAGCGGGTTCTTGAGCTCGTGCGCGAGCTTGGAGGCGGTCTCGGCGCGCTCCACCAGGGGCGCTCGACGCGATGCGAGCGCCCACGCCGCACCCGCGGCGACGAGCGCCAAGAAGCTCACGAGTCCGAGCGCGATGAGGTTGCGGACCCGTCCGTCCGCCGCTTCCGCGAGGGCCGCGCCCAGGAGCACGGCCGTCGCCCCGGCCGCGACGAGCGCGAGGATCGTGAGCCACCGGGTCGATCGCACCCGGCGAGTCTAGGTGGTGGACCGACCCGCTTCGCGGCGGGAGACCCTCACTCGGGGTAGGAGTGCTCCTCGTCGGGGAACGCGCCCGACGAGACTTCGTCGGCGAACGCCCGCGCGGCGTTCCCGATCTCTTCTCGAAGGTTCGCGTAGGCCTTCGCGAACCGCGGAAGTCGGTCGCTCAGCCCGAGCAGATCGTGCAGGACCAGGACCTGCGCATCGGTCCCGGCTCCGGCCCCGATCCCGATCGTCGGGATGCGCACGGAGCTCGTGATCTCCGCCCCGAGCGCGGAGGGCAGGCCTTCGAGGACGATCGAGAACGCCCCGGCCTTCTCGAGCGCCTGTGCCTCCTCCGCGATCCGCCGGGCGGCCTCGTCGCCGCGCCCCTGGACCCGGTACCCGCCCATCCCGTGGACGGCCTGCGGAGTGAGCCCCACGTGCGCCATCACGGGGATCCCGAGGTCGGTGAGCCGGTGCGTGAGCTCGATCTGCGGTCCCTCGATCTTGACAGCCTGCGCGCCGCCCTCCTTCAGGAAACGTCCGGCGTTGCGCACGCCCTCCTCGACGGAGACCTGATACGAGAGGAACGGCATGTCGCCGATCACGAGGGCGTTCCGCGCGCCGCGCGTGACCGCCCGGGTGTGATGGAGCATCTCCTGCATCGTGACCGGCAGCGTGTTCTCGTAGCCGAGGACGTTCGCTACCGAGTCGCCGACGAGCAGGAGCGGGATGCCCGCCTCGTCGAGGATCCTCGCGGTGGGGAAGTCGTACGCGGTGAGCATCGCGAAACGCTTGCCCTCCGCCTTCCACGCCGAGAGGTCGTGGATGGTCACACTCATCGCTCGCGCCTCCTTCCGGCAGTGCACGGCTGTCGTTGCAGTGTAACCCCGTGCGGAGCAACGCCAGCAGGCGTGTCGGTACTCCCTGCTAGGGTCGCGGCCAGAGAGAACCGATACACTCTGGATCGACCCATTCCTGCTCCCCCCGGGGGGGGCCGTCCAGACCAGAGGAGGTGGGACGCTGAGGAAGTACGAGATCATGCTCATCCTGCCCGCGGAAGCCGACGAAGCCGTCGTGTCCGGGGCGACGGATCGCATCACCCGGATCATCTCCGAGGCGGGCGGCGCGGTCGGCAGGGTCGACCGCTGGGGCCGGAGGCGGCTCGCGTTCGAGATCGATCGGCAGACCGAGGGGTACTACGTCGTGGTCGAGTTCACGGCGGAGCCCACGGTGATCACCGAGCTCGAGCGCACGCTGCACCTCGCGGACGAGATCCTCCGGTTCAAGCTCATCGTCCGCGGCGAGGCCGCGTAGACGCACAAGCGACTTCCCCCTCCCCGGCAATGCCATCCGCCGGGGAGCGGATCCCAGAACGGAAGGTGATGGAGATGGCGAGCGAGAACCAGATCATCATCGTGGGCAACCTGACCGACGACCCCGAGCTGCGATACACGCCGAACGGGGCCGCGGTGGCGAAGTTCCGCGTCGCGGTGAACAAGCGGTACAAGGACGAAGCCGGGAACTGGAAGGACGGCGAGACGTCCTACTTCACCGTGAACGCGTGGCGCTCGCTGGCGGAGAACGTCGCCGAGTCGCTCACGCGCGGGACCCGCGTCGTCGTCGCCGGGCGTCTCCAGATGCGCTCGTGGGAGACCCAGGAGGGCGACAAGCGCACGGTGGTGGAGATCGAGGCCGACGAGATCGGCCCCAGCCTGCGCTGGGCGACCGCGAAGGTCGAGCGGCAGGGCCGTTCGGGTTCGAGCGACTGGTCCGCGCCGGTCAGCGTCGGCGCTTCGACGGGAGACGAGGAGACACCCCTGGATGCCACCCAAAGCTAGGAAACGACCCCCGAAGAAGGAAAAGGAAGAGAAGGGCTGGCAGAAGAAGCAGAAGCGCAAGATCTGCATCTTCTGCAAGGACCGGATCGAGTACGTCGACTACAAGGACACGGCCATCCTGCGCAAGTTCGTCTCGGAACGCGGGAAGCTCCGCGCGCGCCGGGTGTCGGGGAACTGCTCCCAACACCAGCGAGACGTCGCGACCGCGGTCAAGAACGCACGCGAGATGGCCCTGCTGCCGTACTCGTCACGATGAAGGTCATCCTCCAGAAGCCCGTGGACAAGCTCGGCGCGCCGGGCGATGTCGTGGAGGTCGCGGACGGCTACGCCCGCAACTACCTGATGCCGCGCGGTTTGGCGGTCAAGGCGACCAAGGGCGGCGTGAATCACGTCGACAGCCTCAAGCGCGCGCACACCTCGCGCGTGAACGTGGCCAAGGTCGAGGCCGAGCAGGTCGCGTCCCGACTGAGCGCCACGCCGCTCAGGGTCCTCGCGCACGCCGGCGAGGAGGGCAAGCTCTTCGGCAGCGTGACGGCCACCGACATCGCTCAAGCCATCGAAGGCCAGGCGGGGATCCGCGTCGACCGCCACGACGTGCACCTCGCCGAGCCGATCCGGTCGGTCGGCACCCACGAGGTTCGCGTCCATCTGTTCGCGGAGGTCGACCCGGTCGTCTCGGTCGAGGTCGAAGGCACGACCGAGGCATAAGGCACGTCACGACCCCGGGCTCTTCTGTCCGGGGTCGCCGTGCGTCTCGGCTCGTGTGGGGCGTGGCGTCGGGAAGGCGCGCTGAGGTCGGGGATCCGCCGGGCTGCTCGTCTTCGCCCTCGCCGACCACCACGTCCCGGGCCTCCACTCGCGAGGGCTCCGCTCGACGACGCCCGGCGGACCGCCCTCCCCGCGCACCGTCGCCGTCGGCACGCCCCGGCCCTCGCTCACGTTGAGTGGCGTCAGCGAGAGGGACGGGCCTAGGGGTTCGAGTATCAACATGCAGATCGAACGGTGGCGCTTCGGTCAGGTCCGGAAGTACAAACTCAACGGGATCACGGCGATGAGCGTGATGACTCCACGGATGCGAGCGGGCACTCGGAACCACGGCCCGAGTTCGTCGCCGCGCCGCCGCTGCCACTCATCGATCCTCGGCCCGAAATGATGAGGGTAGGTCCAGTGCCGATCCCGATGGCGGCGATCACCAGCGTCACACGTCTGTGATTATCCGGCCATGACCCCGCATCGGCGGTTTTCGGCCGCGGGGGCGGGCGGGGAGCGGGTCGCGGCGGGCGTCGTCGAGCGGAGCCCTCGCAAAGCGGAGGCCGGAGGAAAGATGGTCGGCGAGGGCGGAGACGAGCAGCCGGACGCGACCCCGACCTCAGCCCGCCTCGACGACGACGAGGATTGGGCCGAGGAATTACGTGCCTGTGATTCGAGTGTCAGAGGCGACCGATACACACCTTTCCACAGGCTTTTCCCTATGTGGAATCGCAGGTGAACGCCACAGTGACAAGGAATCTTCAGGCACGACCAGCGATCCGGGTTTCCCCAAGGGTTTTCCCTTGGAGGCGGGGGGCCGACGGGGCTAGCGTTCCCGCCGGTCTGGACGGGGCGAGGGCGGGAGGGGGGCGCGATCGTGGTTCGCACGGCTGAGGACGTTCGCCGGCTCCGGCCCGAGCGTGTCCCCCCGCACAACCTCGAGGCCGAGGAGTCCGTCCTCGGCTCCATGATGCTCTCCTCCGACGCCATCGCCGACGTCGTCGAGATCGTCCAACCCGTCGACTTCTACCGTTCCGCCAACGGGAGCATCTTCCAGACGCTCCGCGAGATCTACGGGCGCGGCGACCCCGTCGACGCGATCACCGCGGTCGAGGAGCTGAAGCGCCGCAACCTGCTGGCCGATGTCGGCGGCCACCTCTACATCTCCGAGCTCGTCGAGCGCGTGCCGACCCCGGCAGCGGCAGCCTCGTACGCGCGCATCGTCGCAGAGACCGCGCTCATGCGACGGCTGATCTCGGCGGCCGGCGACATCATGGAGATGGCGTTCTCTCCGACCGACGAGCCCGAGCGGGTTGCGGACGAGGCCGAGCAGCGCATCTACGACGTCGCCCGGCGTGACGAGAAGGACCAGGTCGCCTCGCTCCGCGAGCTCGTCGATCAGGCCATGACCGACCTGGAGAAGCTCCAGAACCGGGAGTCGGCCTTCGCCGGCGTTCCGACGGGGTTCCGCGACGTCGACGGGCTGCTGTCGGGGATGCAGGCGGGCAACCTGCTCGTGGTGGCCGCCCGGCCGGGCGTCGGCAAGTCGTCGTTCGTCACGAACCTGGCGCGGAACGTCAGCGTCGACGCGCAGCAGCCGGTCGCCATGTTCTCGCTCGAGATGTCGCGGTGGGAGATCGGCATGCGGCTGCTGTGCGCCGAGGCCCGCGTCCCGTGGGACCTGATCCGCAATAAGCGCGTCGCCGCGGAGGACTGGTCGCGGATCGCGCAGGCGGCGGACACGCTGCACGAGGCGCCGCTGTTCATCGTCGACTCGGGCAACGTGACGCTCGTCGACATCCGCGCCAAAGCTCGACGGCTGGCGGCGCGCCGCCAGGGGCTCGGATTGATCATCGTCGACTACCTGCAGCTGATGTCGCACACCCGCCGGGTGGACAACCGTCAGCAGGAGATCGCCGAGATCAGCCGCGGGCTGAAGATGCTCGCGAAGGAGCTCTCGATCCCGGTGATCGCCGTCTCGCAGCTGAACCGCGACCCCGAGCGACGACAGGACAAGCGGCCGCAACTTTCGGACCTGCGCGAGTCCGGTGCGATCGAGCAGGACGCCGACGTCGTCATGTTCATCCACCGCGACGATGCCGACCCCGCGAAGAAGGGGCTCGCGGACCTGATCGTGGCCAAGCACCGCAACGGGCCGACCGACACGATCCCGCTGACGTTCCTGCCGCACCTGACGCAGTTCCGGAACTTCCAACCGGCCGGCGCGTAGTCCTCGCGTAGCCTTCGGGCATGGCGGTCGACCGGCGGCGGGTGCGCGCGATCCACCGGCGGCTCGAGCGCCACTTCGGTGAGCTGCTGCCGCCTCGGCGCGGCGATCCGCTCGATGAGCTGATCCTCACCGTCCTGTCACAGCACACCAGCGACGTGAACGCCGAGCGAGCGTTCGAGTCGCTTCGCCGAGCCTTCCCCACCTGGGACGACGTCGTCCGGGCTCGGCCCGAGGAGGTGGCCGACGCGATCCGCTCGGGCGGTCTCGCGAATACGAAGGCGCCTCGGATCCAGGCGATCCTCTGCGAGGTTCGAGAGATCGAAGGACGGTTCGACCTGTCCTCGCTGCGGCGGATGTCGGATCGGGAGGCGAGCGAGTACCTGACGTCGCTCCCCGGCGTCGGGCCGAAGACGGCTGCGGTCGTGCTGGCGTTCGCACTGGGGCGGGACGCGATCCCGGTCGACACGCACGTCTATCGTGTCGCAACTCGTCTCGGATTCATCGACGCCCGGACGAGCGCCGAGAAGGCGCACCGGATCCTGGAGGAACTGGTCCCCGCCGAGATCCGCGTGCCGCTCCACGTCGGATTCATCCGGCTCGGGCGCGAGATCTGCAAGGCCGGCCGGCCGCTGTGCGAGCACTGCCCCGTGTTCGAGCTCTGCCCGACCGGGCCTCAGGTGCTCGCGGAACACGGCTAGATCGGATCGAGCGGGCGAGGGGAATCGGACCCCCGTCTCGAGCTTGGGAAGCTCGCGTTCTGCCATTGAACCACGCCCGCGTGGTGCGCTCGCCGGAGCGAGCGGCTCACAAGCATAGCGAGCCGCCAGGAGCAGCCGGTTCGCAGACCTCGACCTGCTAGCCTCCGAGCCCCATGGGCGAGCCGGACCCGGACTTCTGGCCGCACGCGCTCTCCAAGGTCGCGGCGCACGAGGCGCTGTCCGCGGACGAAGCGGCCGAGGCTATGCGGCAGGTGATGGCGGGGGAGGCGACCCCGGTCCAGCTCGGCGGACTCCTCATGGCCCTTCGCACCAAGGGCGAGACGGTCGATGAGATCGACGGGTTCGCCCGCACGATGCTCGACTTCGCGAACCCCGTGACGCCGCCGTCCCCCGTGATCGACACGTGCGGCACGGGCGGGGACCGGAGCGGAACGTTCAACATCTCGACGGTCGCCGCCATCGTCGTCGCGGGCGCGGGCGTTCCGGTCGCCAAGCACGGCAATCGCGCGGCGTCCTCGAACTGCGGCTCGGCCGACCTGCTCGAGGAGCTCGGCGTCCGGATCGACCTCGACGCGCCGGGGGTCGAACAGTGCCTGGCCGAGGCCGGGATCGCGTTCATGTTCGCGCCGGTGTTCCACGCGGCGATGGGTCACGCGGGCCCGGTGCGCCGGGAGCTCCGCGTCCCGACCGTGTTCAACTTCCTCGGCCCGCTGACCAACCCGGCCCGGCCGTTCGCGCAGGTCGTGGGCGTGTCCGACCCGCGCATGCTGCCGCTGATGGCGGAGGTGCTCGCGCGGCGAGGCGTCCGCGCGAAGCTCTTCCGCGGCGCCGATGGCCTGGACGAGCTCACCACCACCGGACCTTCGACCGTGTTCGAGGTCGCGGGCGGTGGTGTCGACGAGACGACGCTCGATCCGGACGACGCCGGCCTGTCGAGGGCCTCGGCGGAGGACCTTCGTGGCGGAGACGCGGCGGCCTCGGCGTCGATCGCGCGCGCGGTTCTGGAGGGCAAGCCCGGCCCGCGCCGCGACGTGGTCCTGCTCAACGCCGCCGCCGCGCTCGAGGTTGCCGGCCGGGCGTCGGGGCTCGCCGAAGGCGTGGAGGTGGCGGCTCGATCCATCGACTCGGGGGACGCCGCCGCGACGCTCGATCGATGGGTCGCGGCATCACGGAGCGGGTAGCCTGGCGCGGCGATGATCCTTTCCGACATCGACATCCGTAAGGAGCTCGCCTCGGGCCGGATCGAGATCGATCCGTTCGACGAGGCGTGCGTTCAGCCGTCGTCGGTGGACCTTCACGTGGACTCGCAGTTCCGGGTGTTCAAGAACTCGCGTTATCCGTACATCGACGTCCGCAAGCCGATGCCCGACCTCACCGAGCTCGTCGAGGTGAAGGGCGACGAGCCGTTCATCCTGCACCCAGGTGAGTTCGTCCTCGGCTCGACGCGCGAGCGCGTGCGGCTCCCCGACGACATGGTGGCGCGACTGGAGGGGAAGTCGAGTCTGGGGCGTCTCGGGCTGTTGATCCACTCCACGGCCGGATACGTCGATCCCGGCTGGGACGGTTACCTCACCCTGGAGCTTTCGAACGTCGCGAACCTGCCGATCACGATCTATCCCGGCATGAAGATCGGACAGATCTCGTTCTTCCGGCTCACGACGGCGGCCGAGGTGCCCTATGGATCCAAGCAGACACGGAGCAAGTACCAGGGGCAGCGCGGGCCGACGGCCAGCAAGTTCTTCGAGGAGTTCGAGCGGGAACCGGGAGACTAGTCCTCCGGAACGCCAGCGGTCTCCTCGTCGCTCTCGATCGAGCGAACGGCTTCGGCCCTGTGGTGCACGGCTTCCGCCGCGGCGTCCTCCTCGTCGGCCGCGGCGTCGTCCTCCTCGGCGACCGGGTAGATCTCATCGGCGGCCGGGTCCACCTCCTCCGGGGCCGGGTACACCTCCTCGGGGGCGGGGCGCACCTCGGTCTCGGTGGGGCGCATGTCCGCGAGAGCCTTCAGGCTGCGGTACCACGAGTCCTCGTAGGCCGTGACTTCCTTCGCCTTCGTCGAATCGTTCATCTCGTCCTCGTAATCCCGGTGCTTCTTCAACGTGGATCCTCCTTCGACGTGTCTAAGCCTTGAGGCCGCCGGCACGAACGCCGTAATCGACGAGGCCGGGACCGATGCCCATCGACACCGCGGCCATGGCTGCCTGCGTCCGGTTCGTGACGCCGAGCTTCCGGAAGATCGCCGCGAGATGCGCCTTCACGGTCTTCTCGGACAGGAACAGCGCGCGGGAGATGTCGCGGTTGCTCTTTCCCTCCGCGAGAAGGGCAAGGATGTCGGTCTCGCGCTGCGTGAGCGAGCCCGTCGTTCGGTGCGAGGTCTCGCCGTTCTCACCTCTGGGTCCGTCGATCGCGTCGAACAGGTTCTGGATCACCCGGGGGGATAGGACGTTGCCGCCACCGGAGAGCGCGACCTTGATCGCTTGCTCGAGATCCTCGGGGGTCGCGTCCTTCAACATGTATCCTGCCGCACCTTCGGCGAGGGCGCGGCGAACGTAGTGCGCGTGGTCGAACGACGTCAGCATGATCACCGGGCAGTCCGGCCAGCTCGCCTTCATCTCGTGGAGCAGTTCGAGCCCGTCGGCGTCCGGCATCCGAACATCGACGAGGGCGATCGCAACGTCGCCCGGTGCCATGGCTTCCAGCGCCAGCGCCGAGCTTCCAGCCTCGACGATCTCCGCGTCGGGGAACGACTCCCGCACGACGTGGCCCATCCCACGGCGCACGAGCGCATGATCGTCGACGATGAGGATCTTCACGAGTTCACCCCTTGTTCGAAGACGGGCAGTCGAGCGACCACCCGTGTGCCCTTGCCGGGCGAGGATTCGACATCGAGCGTTCCATGTACCTCAGCGACCCGCCGCCGCATCATCTCGAGTCCGAGATGGCCGCCGTGCAGCCCGGATCCGTTGGTCCGGAATCCCGTTCCGCGGTCCTCAACGCGCACCTCGACGCCGGCCCGCGTTGCCTGGACCTTCACCGCCACGTCTTCCGCCGCCGAGTGCTTCGCGGCGTTCGCCACACTCTCGCTGATCACCGATGACGCGACCTCGAGCACCGACCGTGGGACCGCGTTCAGGTCGCCCTCGACCGACCAGGTCGCCGGCAGACGCCAACGCTCGGCCATGCCCCGCATCAGCTCGTCGAGCGGCTGACCGGGATCCTCGATCGGAGTCGAGAGGCTCGCGAGGAGCGAACGGATCTCATCGAGCGCCTTGCGAAGCTCGCCGGCCGCTGCAACGAGGGCATCCACTGCTTCCTCAGGAGCGAGATCCGCTCGGCGGGCGTGCCACTCGAGCTCGAGCACGGAGGCCGTCACGACCTGCGTGAGCCCGTCGTGGATCGCGTAGGCGAGACGCGCTCGTTCGTGGGCGATCGGATCATCGGCCGCGACCGCAACGGGGTCTCCCGACGCATCGCGGACCTCGTCGCCGACGAGGGAAGCGAGCATCGCCGAGAGCGCGGCGACGGAGCGGACCGAGGAGTCTTCGGTGAGGTGCGCGAACACGAGGTCGTCGCCTTGGGGGCAGGCGATCCAACCGGGGGCCGACCCCTCGAGGATCCGGTCGAGCGGGAGAAGCTCGGTTTCGGCCGAGGCCCACCAAGCGATGCGCCGGCGGCCGCCGACCTTGCGCACGAGGCCCACGGCGTCCAGATGCAAGAGCTCCGCGAGCCGGCGGCACTCGGCCACGGCTGTCGGGCTCGGAAGCGTTGCGACGCTGTCCACGTTCCTCCTGGTCCTCCTGGCCGGTTGTCCGGCCGGTCTTCCCTACACGTCACGTCGTCCCGCCCCGGGACGGCGCGCGTGCCCGCCGCCCGCACCACCCGCCGCTCGGTACCCGCCGCTCGACGGATGGGGACATGCGTTCGGTCTAGTTCTTTCCTTCGGTCGGTTCGAGGGTCGCCTTGAACGTGAAGGGGTCGAGGTTCCGGGCGGTGCCGCCTCACGAGCCCGTGCCTGGGGTGGGGAGATGCGGTCGCCCGATCCGAGAACGAACGGACTACGTCGAGGGTCCAGAGCCCTCGGTGCCGAGGGAGCGAGCCAGCACCTGCGCGATGTCGAGCACGGCCGTCTCATCCCCGCGATCCCTGGCCCCGTCGTCGAGCATGATCAGGCAGTACGGACAGGCGACGCCGACGGTGTCGGCGCCGGTCGAGGCCGCCTCGTCCATGCGCTCGCGATTGATCCGCTTGCCGATCCGCTCTTCCATCCACATCCGCGCCCCGCCCGCGCCGCAACACAGACCGCGCTCGCCGTGGCGGGGCATCTCCACGGTCTTCACGCCCGGGACGGCCTCGATCGCGATCCGCGGGTCCCGGTAAACCTCGTTGTGACGGCCGAGGTAGCAGGGGTCGTGGTAGGCGATCGTCGCCGATACCCGGCCGGTCGGCCGCAGGCGGTCCTCGGCCAGGAGGCGCGCGATGAGCTGTGAATGGTGGATCACCTCGTATCGCCCGCCGTAGTCTGGGTATTCGTTCCGCAGCGTGTTGAAGCAGTGGGGACAGTTGGCGATCACCTTCGTGACCCCGGCCGCGTCCAGGGTCTGGACGTTCTGTTCCGCCAGGGTCTGGAACAGGTACTCGTGCCCCATCCGGCGCGCGGGGTCTCCGGTGCAGCGCTCTCGCGGGCCGAGGATCGCGAACGACACCCCGGCCCGTTGCAGGATCCCCACCACCGCGCGCGAGATCGCCTTCGCCCGGTCGTCGAAGGAACCCGCGCACCCCACCCAGTACAGGTACTCGGGAGCCCGGTCGCCCTCCTCGATCACCCGGACCCCGAGCCCGTCGGCCCACGCGGCGCGCTGGCCTTGCGGCAGGCCCCAGGGGTTGTCGGCGTTCTCCAAGTTGCGGAGCAGCGCGCCGGCCTCGGCCGGGAATCGCGATTCCGCCATCACGAGGTTCCGTCGAAGGTCGACGATCGTGTCGATGTGATCGATATCGACGGGGCACTCGCGCACGCATGCTCCGCACGTGGTGCAGTCCCAGACCGCCTCGTCGTCCACGACGCCGGGAACGAGCGCCGTGGCCTCCACCGTTTCGCCGGACGCCCTCGCCTCCAGGAGCCGGGGGCCCTCCTCGAACAGGTGATCGCGGAGGTTCATCACGAGGAGCTTCGGTGAGAGCGGCTTGCCGGTGTTCCATGCCGGGCAGACGTCCTGACAGCGGCCGCACTCCGTGCAGGAGTACAGATCCAGCGTCTCCTTCCAGGTCAGGTCGGGAAGTGTCGCCGCCCCGAGCCGGACGTCTTCGCTCTCCACCGCCTCGAGGTCGATCCGCAGCGGTGTGAGATAGCCGCGTGGCTTGGTCTTCCCGAAGAAGACGTTGACGGCGCTCGTCGCGATGTGCAGGTGCTTCGAGTACCCGATGTAGACGAGGAATCCGAGGATGATCACGATGTGGATCCAGAGGAACGTCCACATCCACAGCCTCTGCCACCCCGACGACATCCAGTCGAACCCCTGCGCGGCAAGGGTCGACACGGGTGTCCACCACCAGTCGGGAGCCAAACCGAGCGCGATCCGCGCCCCGCGGCCGAGGAAGAGCGTCACGACGATCAAGAAGATCAGGCCGAGGATCCGATACGCCTCGACCTGATGGCTCCCGATGAATCGCTCCGGGCGCACGACGAGCCGGAACCAGATCGCGATCGCGATCGCAACGAGCACTCCGGCTGCGAACACGTCCTGCACGAGCCCCAGCCAGCGGTTGCCGCCGATCACGGGGATCTCGAACGACGGATCGATGGCCTGGCCTCCCACCTCGACGACGGTCGTGAGCAAGACGAGGAAGCCCCAGAACATGAGGGCGTGCATGAGGCCGGGCAGGAAGCGCTGGAACAGCTTCTGCTGACCGAGGACCCGCGTGCCTTCCCTCGCGAGGCGTGTGGGAAGGTCGTCCCGGCGGTCGACCGGCCGTCCCATCCGCACCAGGGCGACGAGGAGTCTTGCCCTGCGCGCGGCCAGGCCGCCGACGACGGCAAGCAGCGCGGCGAGCACGGCGGCCCGGGCGAGCATCGCCCGGAGCATACCCACGCGCCCAGTCCTGGTCCGTGAGCTAGG
>JBBDWS010000082.1:0-25429 GCA_040902755.1 Actinomycetota bacterium | reverse complement strand
GAGGAGTACGGACCGCTCGAGGTGAAGATGGCCGTGACGGGACAGGGGAACGCGGACAAGCGACAGGTTCGGGACGCGCTCTCGCGACTGCACGGACTTCGCGACGTTCCCACCGAGCCCGACGCCGCCGACGCAGTGGCCGTGGCGCTGTGCCACCTGACGCAGTCGCGGCTCCGCGTTGCTTCGCGGTTGACCAAGCCGAGCCGCACGGTCGACGTGACGAGGTTGCGCGCGTGATCGCGTTCCTCGAGGGCACGGTCGTCGAGAAAGCCGTCGGTCGTGCCGTGCTCTCGGTCGGCGGCGTCGGGTACGAGGTGAACGTGCCGGCCTCGACGCTCGCGAAGCTCCCGGCCGTGGGGAAGTCGGCGAGCGTCCACACGCGGATGGTCGTTCGCGACGACGGCATCACGCTGTTCGGCTTCGCGAGCGCCGACGAGCGCGAGCTCTTCGACCTCCTCGTCACCGTGACCGGGGTCGGGCCGAAGGTCGCGTTGTCCTTCCTCTCCGTCCTGTCGCCCACCGCGCTGCGGCGCGCGGTCGGAGGTGGCGACGTGGCGGCGCTCACGATCGTGCCCGGCGTGGGGAAGAAGGTCGCACAGCGCGTCGTGCTCGATCTGAAGGACAAGCTCGGAGGCGACGTCGTGATCGTGGACGGTCCGCTCGCCGACGTGCGCGAGGCGCTCCTTTCTTTGGGCCTTTCTCCCCAGGAGGCGAGCGAGGCGATGGTCGGCCTCCCCGACGGCGATCGCCCGGTCGAGGACCTCCTGCGCGATGCCCTCCAGCACGTGGGGCGGGGATAGGCTGTGCGCGACGTGGATGACGAGCCCCGGATCGTCGATCCAAGCGAGTCCGAGGGTCTTCCCGAGGACGACCGCGAGCTCGACGCCGCGCTCCGCCCTCGCCGGCTCGACGAGTTCGTCGGCCAACAGCGGATCAAGGAACAGCTCGCGCTCTTGATCGACGGCGCTCGCGCGCGGACCGAGACGGTCGACCACCTGCTGTTCTCCGGGCCGCCCGGCCTCGGCAAGACGACGCTCGCGGGCATCGTGGCGAACGAGCTGGGCGTGGGGTTCCAGCCGAGCTCGGGTCCGGCTCTGGATCGCCCCGGCGACCTCGCCGCGATCCTCACGAACCTGGAGGAGGGCGACGTCTTGTTCGTCGACGAGATCCACCGGATGCCGCGTCCGGTCGAGGAAGTGCTCTACCCGGCGCTCGAGGACTTCAAGCTCGACGTGGTCATGGGCAAAGGGCCGAGCGCCCGGAGCATCCGCCTGGACCTGCCGAGGTTCACCCTCGTCGGCGCGACGACGCGTCCGGGCCGGATCACCCTTCCGCTTCGCGAGCGGTTCGGGTTCTCGCCTCGCCTGGACTACTACTCGGTGGAGGACCTCACCCGGATCGTCGTTCGTTCGGCCGGGATCCTCGGTGTGACCGTGGACGACGACGGAGCGGGTGAGATCGCGCGGCGCTCCCGGGGCACCCCGCGCGTGGCGAACCGGCTGCTCCGCCGGGTCCGCGACTTCGCCGAGGTCCGGCACGACGGCGGTGTCACCGGCGACGTCGCGCGGGCCGGGCTCGAGCTCTTCGACGTGGACGACCGCGGCCTGGACAAGCTGGACCTCGCGATCTTGTCGGCGATCGTCGAGAAGTTCGGCGGTGGACCGGTCGGCCTGTCCACGCTCGCCGCGGCGGTGGGGGAGGAGACCGACACCGTCGAGGACGTCTACGAGCCCTACCTGCTCCAGCTCGGGTTCCTTCAGCGGACCCCGCGCGGACGGGTCGCCACCGACCGGGCCTACCGGCACCTGGGGGTCACTGCCGACGGCGCGCTTCCCCTCGCCTGAGCGCACTCTCCTGCTGACCGAGCGAGAGCCTGTATGCTGCGATTTCACCCGTAAGGAGGCAGTTTTCCCATGGTCGTCCAGCTCCTCGCGCAGAACGGCGAACCGGCCGGCGGCAGCTCGCTCGTCGGGCTCGCGCTGCCGGTCCTGATGATCGTCGGCTTCTACTTCCTGCTCATCCGCCCACAGCGCAACCGGCAGAAGGCCCAGCAGGCGCTGGTCTCGACGCTCGAAGTCGGGGACGAGGTCATGACCACAGGGGGCATCTTCGGAACGATCGTCGAGATCGACGAGGACGAGGGCGTTCTGATCGTCGAGATCGCGCCCGGAACCCGCGTTCGGATGCTTCGAGCCGGGGTCGCGCAGCGCTTCGTCGAGGACGTCGACGACGATGACGGCGTGATGGACGAGGGGGCCGACCGGCAACCGTGAGCTCGGAGCCGGCCCCCGTCTCGCCCGAGCCGGCACCGGCGCCGGGTCCCAACCCGCCTGGCGCGCCGGCGATCGAACCCGTTCCGCTCACCCTGGACGAGGTGAAGGACGACCCCGAGCTGTCGAACTTCATCTCCGCGGCCGACCGCGTGATGGAGGGCCTCGGGTACACCGAGCACGGGTTCCGTCACGCCAACCTCACCGGGCGGATCTCGTACAACGTGATGACGCGCGTTGGGTTCGACGAGCACATGGCGAATCTCGCCTGCGTCGCGGGATACCTGCACGACGTCGGGAACATGATCTCGCGCGAGTCGCACGGCCAGACTGGCGGGCTCCTCGTGTATCACGCGCTGCGTGAGCGGGCCTCGGCCGCCGACCTCGCGCTCGTGGTCGCAGCGGTCGCGAACCACGAGGAAGACAACGGCGCCGCGGTCTCGCCGGTGTCGGCCGCGGTGATCCTGGCCGACAAGTCCGACGTGCACCGCAGCCGCGTTCGCAAGTCCGGCCAGATCGAGTTCGACATCCACGATCGGGTGAACTTCGCGGCCGAGCAGTCGTTCCTGCGCGTGGACTCGGTGGCCAAGACGGTCACCCTGGAACTGACGATCGACACCGAGATCAGCCAGGTGATGGAGTACTTCGAGATCTTCCTCGGCCGCATGCAGATGTGCCGGAAGGCGGCCCAGGTCCTGGACTGCCGGTTCCGGCTCACGATCAACGGGGCCCAGCTGGCATGAGGCGTGGACGCCCCCTCATTCTCTCGCTCCTGTTCGTCTTCGCGCTCGTCGGGGGGTCCATCGCGCTGTTCGCCACGGGCACCCGGCCGGTCCTCGGCCTGGACCTCGAGGGCGGCGTCTCGGTCATCCTCTCGGCGCCCGAGGACACGCCGCAGGACGTCATGGACCGGGCCCTCGAGAACATCCGCAACCGCATCGACGCGTTCGGGACGGCCGAGCCGATCCTGTACGTGACGCGGAACAACATCGAGGTTCAGATCCCCGGCCTGGCTCGCGGGACGATCGTCGAGCGGCAAGGGACCCGGTACTGCATCCTCGACGCATCGGATACCAGCTACGGGTGCTCCGACCAGGAGTCCGAGATGCAGGGCGTGCTCGATGCGGCGGCGATCACGCCCGTGACCCAATCCGCCTGCCTGAACGGGACCCTGTTCGGGAGCGAGGACCCGCCGTGCTTCGGGACCGAGGAGGAAGCACAGGCCGTGATCGACGCGCTCCAGGTCCGCAAGCGGGCTGAGGAGTTCTGCGTCACGGGCACGGGGCTGACGGCCGACCCGTGCTTCCCGAGCCGCGGCGAAGCGGAGGAACAGATCGGCGACGTGGGCACGGAGCTGTCGCAGAACTTCTGCATCGTCGGCCGCGGGGACGAGATCCTCCGGAGCGACTTCGGCGCCGCGTGCTACCCGACCGAGCAGGAGGCCGAGGGACAGCTCGGCGACCTCGTCGTGACGAAGCTCGACCAGCAGTTCTGCGTGGTCAGCTCGGCGGACCAGCAGCTCGGGTGCTTCCTGTCGCGCGAGGCGGCGCAGGCGCGCCTCCAGGAGACCGGACAGGAGCGCCTGCTCCAGGTGATCGGCGAGACGGCCCGTCTGGAGTTCCGAGAGGTGCGCGAGGTGTTGACGCCGGCCACGCCCGGCTACGACTCGACCCCCGTCGACTGCGCGACACCGACCGAGGCCGAGAGCCCGGAGTGCTCGTTCGAGGGGCTGCGAGAGCGCGACGTCGTGCTGTTCGACCGCGCCGGTCAGACGAAGTACAGGCTCGGACCGGTCGAGCTCACCGGCGAGGCGATCGACAGCGCCGCCGCCGTGTTCGATTCGGGCGGACAGACCGTCGGACGCGGGTGGATCATCGACTTCACGCTGAACGGCGAGGGCGCGCAGGCGTTCGGCGACGTCACCACGCGGCTCGCGAGCACCGGTGGCCAGCTCGCGATCGTCGTCGACCGGCAGGTGATCTCGGCGCCCAGCGTGAACGCCGCGATCACCGGCGGAAGCGCCTTCATCGAGGGCAGCTTCACGGAGACCCGTGCGAAGGACCTCGCCACACAGCTGAACGCCGGAGCGCTGCCGGTGGAGCTCACCACGCAGCAGGTGCTCACCGTGAGCCCGACGCTCGGCGCGGAGTCCCTTGACTCCGGGATCTTCGCCGGGATCGCCGGTCTGGTGCTCCTGGCGCTGTACCTCTTGTTCTACTACCGGATCCTGGCGGTCATCGCCTGGCTCGGGATGGCCATCTGGGGGGTGCTCGCGCTGGCGCTCATCGCGTTGGCCGGCCGAACGGTGGGCTACAGCCTGACGCTCGCCGGGGTGGCGGGTCTCGTGATCTCGCTCGGGATCACCGCCGACTCCTACATCGTCTTCTTCGAGCGGTTCAAGGATGAGGTGCATGCCGGCAAGACGCCCCGCAGCGCCGTCAACCCCGCGTTCAAGAAGGCGTTCCGAACGATCGTCGCGGCGGATGTGGTGACCGCTCTGGCGGCGATCGTCCTGTACCTGACGGCGATCAGCTCCGTGCGCGGGTTCGCCCTCACGCTGGGCGTGGCGGTGCTCCTCGACCTCTTCGTCGTTTACTTCTTCAAGCGCCCGGCCGTGTTCCTGCTGGCGCGCAACGAGCGTCTCGTGACGATGCCGGTGATCGGCGTCACGAGTGGGGTCGCAGCCGATCACGACGCGACCCCGGCCTTCGCCGGAGGGTCGAAGTGAACCTCCGGTACGCGTTCGACATCTTCCGTGGCTACCGAACGCCCAGGTTCCGCATCGTCCAGAGGAGGAAGTGGTGGTACCTCCTCTCCGGGTGCGTCATGGTGCTCGCACTCGCGGGACTGGTATTCGGCGGGCTGAACTACTCGATCGACTTCACCGGCGGCACCCTGATCCAGTACGCGAACCGGGGGGACGTCACGGTCGAAGAGATCCGTGACGTCCTCGCCCAGGATCCGTACGATCGCGCCGACGCCGAGATCCAGATCGTCGGCGGCGACCGGGTGTCGATCCGGACCACGGCACTGACCGATCTGTCCTCCGAGGAGCGCGCGCGACTGATCGAGGAGCTGGCGCGACAGGCGGGCGTGTCGCCCGACGACGTCAGCGCGCAGGTGGTGGGACCGACCTGGGGTGAGGAGATCTCACGCCAGGCATTGATCGGCCTGATCGTCGTCCTGATCGCCATCACGCTGTACATCACACTCCGGTTCGAGTGGGAGATGGCGGTCAGTGCGATCGCCGCGATGGGGCACGACGTCCTCATCACGGCCGGCGTGTATGCGCTCACCGGGCGCCAGGTCTCGCCGGCGACCGTCATCGCGATCCTCACGATCCTCGGTTTCTCCCTCTACGACTCCGTCGTGATCTACGACAAGGTGAAGGAGAACACGGAGTCCCCGGCCTTGCTCGCGAAGAACACCTACGAAGAGGTGGCGAACCTCTCGATGAACCAGGTGTTGATGCGTTCGGTGAACACGTCGCTCGTCGTCGTGCTCCCGATCCTGTCGCTCCTGCTGTTCGGCGGTGAAACGCTGAAAGACTTCGCCTTCGCGATGCTGATCGGCGTGATCACGGGTGCCTACTCGTCGATCTTCATCGCAGTGCCGCTCCTCGTGGTCCTGAAGGAGCGCGAATCCCGTTTCAAGGAGCACCGCGCGCGTCTCGAGGGGCGGCCGCGCGAGCGTCGTCTCCGACCGGTCCCCGGATCGGCGGTCGATGAGGAGGAGACGGCCGTGGAGTCCGCCGCCGTCGGCGCCGCGGCCGCAACGCGAACGACGGCACGAAGCGCCCAGGGAAGTCCGCGCCCGGGGTCCAAGAGCCGGCGGAAGCCGCCGGCGAAGCGCAAGCGGAGGTGATGGCGGTGGAGATCGATCGTGTGAAGGCGCTGATCCGCGATGTGCCCGACTTCCCGCAGGAGGGCATCGTCTTCAAGGACATCACGCCGCTGCTCGCCGACCCGATCGCGTTCTCCACGGTGATCGACCTCATCGTGGTGCACTTCGGCCGCGGCAACGTCGACAAGGTCGTCGGCATCGAGGCGCGAGGATTCATCATCGCCTCCCCGGTGGCCTATCACTTCGGCGCCGGGTTCGTGCCCGTCCGCAAGAAGGACAAGCTCCCCTGGAACACCGAGGCGGCCGAGTACGAGCTCGAGTACGGCACGGCCACGCTCGAGATCCACCAGGACGCGGTGGCCTCCGGCGAGCGCGTGCTGGTGGTGGACGACGTTCTGGCGACCGGCGGCACGGCCCGCGCGACCGCCGAGCTCGTCGAGCGGATCGGGGGCAAGGTCGTCGGGATCGCCTGTCTGATCGAGCTCGGCTTCCTCAACGGGCGGGACAAGCTCCAGGGCTACGACGTCTTCACGCTCCTGACCTACTAGCACCGACCGGCGCGAAACCTCTCCATTTCCTGGCCCACGCACGGCCGGGGCTACACTGGATGCTCGAAGGAGGCGCCCGGGTGGACGGCGGAGACCAGGTCAAGACCGAGCGGCGGGGCGGGATCCTGTCGCGGCTTCGGCCCGGCGAGCCGGACACGGCGCGCGGCGGCATCGAGGGGCTGCTGCGAACCGTCAAGTCCTACAACCCGAAGGCGGACCTCAGGGAGATCGAGCGCGCGTTCCGGTTCGCGGACGACCGCCACAGCGGGCAGACGCGGCTGTCGGGCGAGGCCTTCATCGAGCACCCCCTCGCGGTGGCCGCGATCCTCGCGGACCTGGGTCTGGACACGACGACGCTCGAGGCGGCCCTCCTCCACGACACCGTCGAGGACACGGACGTCACCCTCGATGAGCTGGAGGAGTCCTTCGGTCCGGAGGTCGCGCGGATCGTCGACGGCCTGACCAAGCTCGAATCGATCACGTACCGCAGCCGTGAGCAGGAGCAGGCCGAGAACGTCCGGAAGATGATCGTGGCGATGGCCGGCGACATCCGCGTGCTGCTCATCAAGCTCGCCGACCGGCTCCACAACATGCGGACGCTCGCGCCGCTCGCGCCGGACCGGCAGCGGCGGATCGCGACCGAGACCCTGGACATCTACGCGCCGCTGGCGCACCGCCTCGGCGTCCAACAGATCAAGTGGGAGCTCGAGGATCTGGCCTTCAAGGCGCTGCATTCGGGGCCGTACCGCGAGATCGCGAGCCTGGTCGAGAAGCGGCGCGGCGAGCGCCAGAAATACGTCGACGGGGTGCTGGATTCCGCGCGCGATCGGCTTCGTGAGGCTGGCGTGAAGGCCGACGTCGACGGACGGACGAAGCACCTGTACTCGATCTACGAGAAGATGGTGATCGGCGGCAAGGAGTTCAACGAGATCTACGACCTCGCCGGTCTCCGCGTACTCGTCGAATCCATCCGCGACTGCTACGGGGCGCTCGGGGCCGTCCACTCGCTCTGGAAGCCGGTCCCGGGTCGATTCAAGGACTACATCGCGATGCCCAAGTCGAACATGTACCAGTCGCTGCACACCACCGTGGTCGGCCCGCAGGGACGCCCGATCGAGGTGCAGATCCGGACCAAGGACATGCATCGCACGGCCGAGTTCGGGATCGCGGCGCACTGGCGCTACAAGGAAGGCCGCGACGGCAAGAAGGCCAAGGAGGCGGCCGAGCTCGCCTGGCTGGGGCAGATGCTCGAGTGGCTCAAGGACATGGCGGACCCTCGCGAGTTCATGGAGGGCCTCAAGATCGACCTGTACGGCGGTCAGGTCTTCTGCTTCACGCCGAAGGGCGACGTCATGAACCTGCCGGCAGGAGCGACGCCGGTCGACTTCGCCTACTCGATCCACACCGAGGTGGGGCATCGCACGATCGGTGCCAAGGTGAACGGCAAGCTCGTGCCGCTCGACTTCGAGCTTCGGACCGGCGACACGGTGGACATCCTCACCTCGAAGGCGCAGGGCGAGGGCCCCTCGCAGGACTGGCTCAGGTTCGTCGCGACGCCGAGGGCGCGCAACAAGGTCCGCCAGTGGTTCAGCCGGGAGCGGCGCGAGGATGCCCTCGAGGAGGGCCGCGACGCCCTGCAGCGCCTCATGCGACGCCAGAACGTCCCGTTCAAGCGGCTCGCCACCGAGGAGGCCCTGTCCCAGCTCGCGAACGAGATGAAGTTCCCGAGCCTGGATTCGCTCTTCGTGGCGATGGGGGAGGGACACGTCTCGCCGCAGTCCGTCGTCGCGCGGCTCACCCGGCTCGTGCAAGGCACGACCGATGAGGACACGACTGAGATCCCGCTCGCGAGACCGGTCCATCTCGAGCACGACGTCACCTCGGGCATCGTGGTGCCGGGCTCGGCTGACGTCTGGGTTCGGCTCGCTCGCTGCTGCACGCCGGTCCCCGGCGACGAGATCATGGGGTTCGTGACGCGCGGGCAAGGCGTGAGCGTCCACCGCACCGATTGCCCGAACGCGAAGGCGCTCACCGCACAGTCCGAGCGCCTGATCGAGGTCTCCTGGCGGACCGGTAAGCCCACGTCGTTCGTCGTGGCGGTCCAGGTGGAAGCCCTCGACCGCACGCGGTTGCTGTCGGACGTCGCGACGGTGCTCTCGGACCACCATGTGAACATCCTGTCGGCGACCTCTGCCGTCGGACGAGACCGCACGACGATCCTTCGGTTCACGTTCGAGCTCGCCGACATCACGCACCTGGCGGAGATCCTTACCGCGGCGAAGAAGGTCGAGAACGTCTACGACGCCTTCCGCGTCGTGCCGCGGTAGTGCGTATCCTCCTCCAGCGGGTCTCCCGCGCGTCCGTCACGGTCCGAGGCGAGCTCGTCGCAGAGATCGGTCCGGGGCTGCTGCTCTTCGTCGGCATCGGCAGGGACGACGGCTTCGGCGAGTACGACCGGCTGGCCGAGAAGGTGGTCAACGTGCGGGTGTTCGAGGACGAGCAGGGCAAGATGAACAAGGCGCTGGCCGAAGCCGGGGGAGACATCCTCGTGGTGCCGCAGTTCACGCTGTTCGGGGACGTCCGGAAGGGACGCAGGCCCTCGTGGGACGCCGCCGCGCCGCCCGACATCGCGGCCGATCGCGTGGAGGCCTTCGCTCGGGCGCTCGAGGCTCGCGGCGCGACCGTGCAGCGAGGGGCGTTCCGCGAGCACATGGAGGTCGAGCTCGTGAACGACGGCCCCGTGACGCTCTGGATCGACTCGGCCTCGCTCTGAGCGGGCCACGGCACCACGTCCGATACGATGACCGACCGATGTACCTCGATGTCTTCTCCGACAACTCGTTCGAGACGAACTGCTGGCTGATCGGCGCCGACGGGACCGAGGACGCGGTCGTGGTCGACCCCGGGTTCTCGCCGGTGGCCGTGCGTCGGATGCTCGAGCTCGAGGGCCGCCGGCCGGTCGCCGTGCTCGCCACCCACGGGCACTTCGACCACATCGGGAGCGCGGCCGAGTTCTGCGGCGACGACCTCCCGTTCTACATCCACGAGGGCGACGTGCTGGCGCTCAGCGATCCGCCCGCCTGGGGTGCCGGTTTCGAGACGCCGCTCGTCCCGGTCAAGGACGCCCGGACCCTCTCCGACGGCGACGTCCTCACGTTCGCGGGGTTCCGGATCGAGGTGATGCACACGCCCGGACACACGCCCGGCAGCGTCGTGTACCGCACCGACGGTTGGGTGCTCTCGGGCGACCTCGTGTTCGCCGGCTCGATCGGGCGGAGCGACTTCCCGAACTCCTCACCGCCCGACATGGAGCGAAGCCTCCACCGGTTCCTGGAGCTACCGGACCCCACGGAGGTCTTTCCCGGGCACGGGCCGCGCACCACCGTCGGCCGTGAGCGCGAGCGGAACCCGTTCCTGCAGGGGCTCTAGTGGAGCTGCGGCCGCCGAGGGGAACCGACGACCTCCTGCCGCCGCGCTCGGACGCGATGTTCGGGCTCTACGAGCAGGCGCACCGGCTCGCGCACCTCTACGGCTTCCGCTACGTCGAGACGCCGACCTTCGAGCACACCGACCTGTTCGCGCGGACGTCGGGCGAGACCTCGGACGTCGTGACGAAGGAGATGTATACGTTCGAGGACAAGGGCGGGCGGTCGCTCACTCTTCGCCCCGAGAGCACGGCCTCGGTCGTGCGCGCGTTCCTGTCGAACGCCCAGGACCTTCCCACGCCGTTCAAGGCGTACTACGTGGGCCTGCAGTTCCGTCACGGTCGCCCGCAGGCCGGGCGGATGCGGGAGTTCCGGCAGTTCGGCATCGAGGTCCTCGGCGTGGAGGGACCCGGCGCCGACGTCGAGGTGATCGATCTCAGCGAGCGTTACGTGAGGGAGCGAGGGCTCGAAGGCCTCACGCTGCAACTCAACTCGATCGGGGACTCGACATGCCGGCCCGCGTACCGCGAACGGCTCGTCGAGTACTTCGAGCCGTACCGGGAGCAGCTCGACGAGGACTGCCGCACGCGCCTCGAGCGCAACCCGCTGCGCGTGTTCGACTGCAAGGTCGACGGGACCAAGGACTTCGTCCTCGCGGCGCCGACGATCGCCGATCACCTATGCGAGGCGTGCGCCGCGCACTTCGCCGGGGTTCGGTCCGGCCTCGAGTCCGCGGGGATCGCGTACGAGCTCAACCCTCGCCTCGTCCGCGGGCTCGATTACTACACGCGAACCGCGTTCGAATGGGTATCCGGCTCTCTGTCGGCCGGACAGGCCACGGTGAACGCCGGCGGCCGCTACGACGGGCTGGCGCAGGAGCTCGGGGGCCCGGCGACGCCGGGTGTCGGTTTCGCGATGGGCCTGGACCGGGTCCTGATCGCGATGCAGGCCGAGGGCGTCTCGCTCCCGCCGCCCCGAACCCCGCGATGCTTCGTCGTCGCGATCGGCGCGGCGGCCGAAGCCGTGACCGGGCTGGTGCGCGAGCTCCGTGCCTCGGGGGTCGCCGCGGAGGCCGCCCTCGAGGGACGGCCGCTCGGGGCACAGCTCCGCACGGCCGACCGTGCCGGTGCCGCCTACGCGGCGATCCTCGGCGACCGGGAGCTTGAGTCCGGAACCGTCACGGTGCGCCGGCTCGCCGACGGTGCGCAGGAAGAGGTTCCGCTGACGGATGTGGTGAACTGGCTCACTCGGCAGGACGGGTCGGTTGAACCATGAGCGACATGCGAACGGCGATGCGAACACACGCGTGCGGCGAGCTCCGCGCCGCCGACGTGGGTGAGCGCGTGACCCTGTGTGGATGGGTCTGGAGACAGCGGGACCACGGCGGGGTCACCTTCGTCGACCTGCGCGACCGCGAGGGCCTCGTCCAGCTCGTGTTCCATCCCGAGGATGCCGCGGGGGCGCACGCCGCCGCCCAGGGGTTGAAGTCCGAGTCCGTCGTCCGGGTCTCCGGCGAGGTCCGCGCGCGTCCTGCAGGAACGGTGAACCCGGACCTGCCGACCGGAGCGGTGGAGGTCGCGGTCGACGAGGTCGAGGTCCTCAGCGCGGCGGACACGCCTCCGTTCCCGGTGGAGGACCGTATCGAGGCCTCGGAGGAGCTCCGGCTCCGGTACCGCTACCTGGACCTTCGCCGGCCCGAGATGACCGAGGTCCTGCGTCTCCGTCACCAGATCAACCGGATCGTCCGCGACGAGATGGAGGCGCACGGCTTCCGCGAGGTCGAGACGCCGATGCTCACGCGCAGCACCCCCGAGGGCGCGCGCGACTTCCTCGTCCCCTCAAGGCTGTGGCCCGGCTCCTTCTACGCGCTGCCGCAGTCGCCGCAGCAGCTGAAGCAGCTCCTGATGGTCGGCGGCCAGGATCGCTACTACCAGATCGTGCGGTGCCTGCGCGACGAGCAACCGCGTGCGGACCGCAGCTTCGAGTTCACGCAGCTCGACGTGGAGATGTCCTTCATCGACGAGGAGGACGTGATCGCCGTCATCGAGCCGCTGTACGCGCGGGTCGTGCGCGAGGTGCACGGGGCCGAGGTGACAACGCCGTTCCCGAGGATGACGTACGACGAGATGATCGCCCGGTACGGCTCGGACAAGCCGGACATGCGCTACGGGGACCGGATGATCATCGCCGATCTTTCCGAGGACTTCGCGAGCACCGCGTTCAACGCCTTCCGAACGGTCGTGTCCGGCGGCGGCACGATCCGGGGCTTCTCGGCTCCGTGGGACGGCGAGCCCTCGCGCAAGGACATGAAGGACCTCGAGACGTACGTCCGAGGTCGCGGGGCGGGTGGGCTCGCGTGGTTCCGGAACGTGGGCTCCGACCAGCTCGAGGGGCCGATCGCGAAGTTCCTGTCGCCGGAGGAAACGAACGCGATCGTGAAGAAGACGAGCTACGCCCAGGGTGAGGTCGTCTTCCTCGTCGCCGATCAACCCGGTCGGGTGGACTCCGCGCTCGACGGGCTTCGCCGGCTGATGGCGCAGCGACTCGGCCTGGCCCCGGCGGACGAGTGGGCGTTCATCTGGATGGTCGAACCTCCACTGTTCGAGTGGAGCGAGGACGAGGGCAAGCTGGTCTCGGTCCATCACCCGTTCACGTCGCCGGCGGGTAAGGATCTCGATCCGGCGACGGCGAAGGGACGGGCGTACGACCTGGTGCTGAACGGGTTCGAGCTCGGCGGGGGGAGCATCCGTATCCATCGCCCGGATGTGCAGCACCGGGTCTTCGAGGCGCTCGGGCTCAGCGACGACGAGATCCAGGAGAAGTTCGGCCATCTCCTGACCGCGTTCCGGTACGGCGTCCCGCCGCACGGGGGGATCGCGATGGGCATCGACCGGCTCGTCATGCTGATGGCCGGCAAGGAGACGCTCCGCGACGTCACCGCCTTCCCCAAGGCCCAGTCGGGCGCCGACCCGCTCACGGGGGCGCCGTCCCCGGTCGCGCCCGAGCAGCTCGCGGAGCTGGGGATCGCGGTCATCGCGCGTCCCGACGACGAGGAAGCACGGTGATCGAGCTCACGCCGCACGACGTCGCGCTGTTCACGGGAACGGATTTCGGCACGTTCGTCACGATGAACCCCGACGGGTCGCCGCACGCGACGATCACGTGGGTAGACGCCGCCGACGGACATGTGCTCGTGAACACCGCGAAGGGCCGTGTGAAGGACCGGAACGTTCGCACGAACCCGCAGGTAGCCCTTTGCGTCCTGCGGAACGGCGACGCCTACGACTGGACCTCCGTCACCGGCACCGTGGTCGAGATCGAAGAGGGCGAGCGTGCCGAGCGGCACATCGACGAGCTCTCTCATCGCTACGACGGGAAGGGATACCGCTACACGCCGGGACAGGTCCGGGAGATCCTGAAGATCCGGCCCGACCGCATCATCCGGTACAAGGAGGCCTCAAGCAGCGAAGCGGTAGGCGCAGGGGAGGCTTCGCCGGCGAAGCCTCCCCTGACGAAGGACTGATGGGCCGATGGCCGACGTCCCCCTCGCGGCCCGGATGCGGCCCGGTTCCTTCGACGAGTTCGTCGGTCAGACACATCTGATCGGCCCCGGGCGAGCGCTGACCAACCTCCTCGAGGGAGGACACCTGCCGTCCCTCGTCCTGTGGGGGCCGGCGGGAACCGGCAAGACCACGCTCGCCCACCTGCTTGCGGACTCGGTCGGTGCCGACCTGGTCCAGCTCTCCGCGGTCTCGTCCGGCGTCGCCGACGCGCGCAAGGTCATCGAACGTGCCAAGGGCGGCATGTTCCGGACGGTGCTGTTCGTCGACGAGGTCCATCGATGGTCGAAGGCGCAGCAGGACGTGCTGCTCCCCGCCGTCGAGGAGGGAACGATCACCCTGATCGGAGCCACCACGGAGAATCCGTACTTCTCGCTCGTCACGCCGCTCTTGTCCCGCACCATCCTGCTCCGTCTGGAGCCGCTCGAGGCCGACGCGGTCCGATCCCTGCTGCGGCGGGCGCTCGCCGACGAGGACCGCGGCCTGGGCAAGCTCGGCGTCGATGCCGAGGACGAGGCGCTCGACCACCTGATCGAGGTCTCGGGCGGCGATGCGCGGATCGCCCTCACCGGGCTCGATGCCGCCGTGCTGGCCGCGCGATCGGCCGGCCTGACGACGGTCACGCGCGAGCTCGCCTCGGACGCCGTGCAACAGAAGGCGATCGTCTACGACCGGCAGGGGGACGCGCACTACGACGTCATCTCCGCGTTCATCAAGAGCATCCGCGGGTCGGACCCCGATGCAGCGCTGTTCTGGCTGGCGCGGATGCTCGAGGCGGGGGAGGACGCCCGCTACATCGCGCGGCGCATGATCGTGCACGCCTCGGAGGACATCGGGCTGGCCGACCCCCGGGCGCTCCTGATCGCCGTCGCCGCGGCGCAGGCGGTCGAGCACGTCGGCCTTCCCGAGGCGAAGCTGAACCTCGCGGAGGCGGCGATCTATCTCGCCCGCGCCCCGAAATCCAACAGCGTCATCGTCTCGCTCGGCCGGGCGGAGGAAGATGCGGCCTCGAGCGACCCCGTGCCGCTCCACCTTCGGGACGCGCACTACCCGGGCGCCAAGCGCTTGGGGCACGGCAAGGGCTACCGGTATCCGCACGACTTCCCCGAGGCCCGGGTCGAGCAGGAGTACCGGCCGGCACGCTTCCAAGGCCAGCGTTACTACGAGCCCTCGGGCCACGGCGAGGAGTCCGAGGAGGCCGGCGGCCCGGGCCGTTCGGACGGTGGGTCCGGCTATGATGCCCCGACCCACACGGAGGAGACCGAATGATCGCCGCGCTCGACGGAGGAGACGTCGCCCTCATCGTGCTTGCCGCGTTCTGGGGCCTGCTCGTCCTGTTCCTCTGCGTCGTCCTGATCAACACGTTCCGGGTCCTGGAGAGCACGAAGATGCTGATCGACGGGATCCGCGAGGAGACCGTGCCGCTCATGCGCGAGGTGAAGACCTCGGTGGAGAAGGCCAACCGCGAGCTCGACCGGGTGGACGGCATGCTCGTGGCGACGGGGGAGATCGTCGGGCGCATCCAGCGGATCGCGGGCCTGGTAGAACAGGCGGTCTCGAGCCCGCTCACCAAGCTCATCGGCGTCGGCGCGGGGCTGAGGGCGGCCGCCAGCCGCTTCGGCGGCAAGAAGGCTCCGAAGTGATGTCGGATCCGCGATGAGAAGGATCTTCTGGCTTGCGGTGGGCCTCGGCGCCGGGACGGCGGGCGCGATCATGTCCATGCGGTTCCTTCGCCGTCAGTCGCAGAAGGTGGCGCCGGCCAACCTCGCCCGGGAGGCGCGGGGCGGGCTGATGGACATCGCGAAGCTCTTCTCCGAATCGATCGCGGAAGGACGCGAGGCGATGCGGGAGAAGGAAGACGAGCTCCGGCCCAAGTAGCCAACCGGGCTTCGGACGCCCGTAGACTGGGCCTTCCGATGGAGGGCCGAAAGATCCGCGAGACGTTCCTGCGCTTCTTCGAGGAGCGCGGACACCGCCGCGTCCCTTCCTCTTCGTTGATCCCGCCGCCGGACTCGGGCCTGCTCCTGACGAACGCCGGGATGAACCAGTTCATCCCGTACTTCCTCGGCCATGCGCCGGCGCCGTACCCCCGCGCCGTCACGGTCCAGAAGGTGTTCCGGGCGCTCGACATCGACAACGTGGGGCACACGGACCGCCACCTCACGTTCTTCGAGATGCTCGGCAACTTCTCCTTCGGCGACTACTTCAAGCGCGAGTCCTGCGCCTGGGGTCTGGAGCTCGTCACGCAGGGCTTCGGCATCGAGCAGGGCCGCATCTGGGCATCGGTCTTCGAGACCGACGACGAGTCGATCGAGATCTGGCGGGACCTCGGGATCCCGGCCGAACGCATCGTCCGCCGCGGCGCGGAGGACAACTACTGGTGGACGCACGCGGCAGGGCCGGCGGGCCCCTGCTCGGAGATCTTCGTGGACCGCGGCCCCAAGTACGGGGCGGAGGGAGGCCCGGACGTCGATGAGGACCGCTACATGGAGATCTGGAACCACGTCTTCATGCAGGAGGAGGTGGACGACGCCCAGCGGTTCATCCGCGAGCTGCCGGCCAAGAACATCGACACGGGGTCGAGCCTCGAGCGGGTCGCGACCGCGCTGCAGGACGTCGACAACGTGTTCGAGACCGACCTGATGCGGCCGCTCCTGGAGGTGGCGGAGTCGCTCTCGGGGCTCACGCACGGCAAGGACGAGCGGGCCGACGTCTCGCTGAAAGTGATCGCCGAGCACGGCCGCGCGACGACGTTCCTGATCGCGGACGGCGTGCAGCCGTCGAACGAGGGCCGGGGCTACGTGCTCCGGCGGATGCTGCGCCGAGTCGTGAGCCACGCGCGCCGGCTCGGCATCGAACAGGACGTGATGCCGAAGCTGATCGCGCGAACCGTCGAGCTGTTCGGCGACGCCTATCCGGAGCTGATCGAGAACCGCGCGTACGTCGAGCAGGTCGCGACCTCGGAGGAGGAGCGCTTCGCGGCCACGCTCCGGCAGGGGATGACCGTCCTGGAGCAGGAGATCGAGAAGAAGAAGGACACCGGCACGCTGCCCGGCGACGTCGTGTTCAAGCTCCACGACACGTTCGGCTTCCCGAAGGAGCTCACCCGGGAGCTCGCCGAGGATGCCGGGCTGCAGATCGACGAGGCGCGCTTCGACGAGCTCATGGCCGAGCAGCGCGACCGGGCGAAGCGGGCTGCGAAGAAGGGCCGCGCGGAGGAGGAGCTCGCCGGCGTCGCCTCACAGGTCGGCAAGACCGAGTTCGTCGGCTACGAAACGCTCGAGGCCGACGGCACGGTGGTCGGTCTCCTCGGCGCCGGCGGCCGAACGCCCGTCGCGCAGGAGGGCGAGGAGGTCCGCTTCGTGCTGGACCGGACGCCCTTCTACGCGGAGTCCGGAGGCCAGGTAGCGGACCAGGGGATCGTTCGCGCGCCGGCCGGGGCGATCCGCGTGCTCGATGCGCAGTTCGGGCCCGGGGACGTCATCGTGCATACGGGGTTCGTGGAGTCCGGGGAGGTTCGCGAAGGCGAGGAGGTCCACGGCGAGGTCGACGCGGTCCGCCGTGAGGCGACGATGCGAGCGCATACGGCGACGCACATCGTCCACTGGACCCTGAAGCACCTCCTCGGGGAGCACGCGAGGCAGGCGGGCTCGCTCGTCGCGCCCGGCCGGCTCCGGTTCGACTTCCCGCATCACTCGTCGGTCGGATGGGACGCCCTCGAGCAAGCCGAGGAGATCGCGAACGCGAAGACCTCAGCGGACGAGCAGGTGACGATCTACGAGACGACGTTCGAGGAGGCCAAGAACCAGGGAGCCATCGCCCTGTTCGGCGAGAAGTACGGCGACTTCGTTCGCGTCGTCGAGGTCGGCGACTATTCGATCGAGCTCTGTGGTGGGACCCACGTGCACCACACGGGCCACATCGGGACCGTGCGGATCCTTCACGAGGGATCGATCGGCGCCGGGATGCGGCGCGTCGAGGCGGTGGTCGGCGCGGAGGCGCTCCGCGAGATCAACGCCGAGCGCGAGTGGCTCCGGGCCGTGGCCGAGGCCCTCGGCACGGACCCGAAGAATGCGGCCGAGCGCGCGCGCCAGCTCTTCGAGCGGGTGAAGCGTCTGGAGAGCGAGCAGGGGAAGAAGGACAAGGATGAGTTGAAGCGCGCCGCGGAGCATCTTGCCAGCAGAGCGGAGGTCGTCGGCGGAGTTCAATTGGTGGCGGCGCAGCATGACGGGCCCGCAGATGAGCTCCGATTGCTCGCTCAGGACGTCGCGAACAGGCTCGATGGCCAAGGCGGAGCTGCGGTTGTCCTGGGAAACGCGAAGGGAGGCAAGGCGATCTTGGTCGCGGCCAGCTCGAATGGCCTGGTGGATCGGGGTGTCACGGCTCCTGAACTCCTGGCGCCGGCCGCCTCGATGATCGGTGGCGGCGCAGGTGGAAAACCGGGGCTCGCGTTCGCCGGCGGCCCAAAGTCGGGCTCATTCATGGAAGCCCTCCAATCCATTGAGTCATGCCTCCGGGAGCTCCTCGGCGAGCGATGACGGCTCGACGGGGGAGCGGTGCGCGCGCCGCACCGGCATGACGGAGGGCCGGGTCCTTGGTCTCGATCTCGGCGACGCTCGGATCGGGGTGGCGATCTCGGACGACGACCGGCGTCTGGCGGTCCCGATCGGAACGATCCGCACCGGCGCGCCGGCGGACCTGAAGTCGATCGCCGAGCTCGTCCGCGAGCACGCCGTAACGCTGATCGTCCTCGGGCAACCGCTGCTGCTGTCCGGCGAGGCGGGCGAGCGAGCCCATCACGCGGAGCGGTTCGCCGAAGCGCTGCGAGCGGTCCTCCCGGTTCCCGTCGTCCTGCACGACGAGCGTCTGTCCACCGTCGAGGCCGAGCGCGCGCTCCGAGAGACGGGGGCGAAGGGGCGGGCGCGGCGACGCCACGTCGACCGGTCCGCGGCCACCGTGATCCTGCAGTCGTGGCTCGACGCGTCCGCTCGATAGGCCCACGCAGGACCGCGGCTCGGAGAACGGCACCCCGGGTATGCTCCCTCCCCGGATGCAGGACACCGCACCCCCCCGCACCGACAACACCCCTTCCGGCCGCCATCGTCGAGCTGCTCGGCGCACGCATTGGGGTCTTCGCATCGGTGTGGTCCTCCTCGTCGTGGCCGCCGGACTCGGCGTCGGCGCCGTCCGCTACTACGACTGGTGCCAGGGAGCGTCGGGCCCGCGACAGCCGGTCTCGTTCGAGGTCGCCGACGGCGCGAGCGGCTCCGAGATCGTCCACGGCCTCCACCGCCAAGATGTCGTGCGCTGCGGTTTGGTCTCGACCTGGCTCCTGCGGCGGAGCGGGCTCGAGGGCGACTTTCGCGCAGGAACGTTCGAGCTCACCACGAACATGACGCCGGACGACGCGTTCGAGGCCCTGACGACGCCGCCCGAGCCCATCCCCACCGTGCGGCTCACGATCCCCGAGGGCTACCGGCTCACGCAGATCGCCGAGCGGGTTCAAGAGGACCTCGGCATCCCCTCGGCCCAGTTCCTGAAAGCCCTTCGGCGCGAGGACTGGGCGCTCCCGCCCTACCTTCCGGAGGGTGCGGTGAGCGCGGAGGGGTTCCTCTTCCCGAAGACCTACGAGTTCGTCGAGGGCGACGTGGCGGCGAAGGACGTCATCGAACGGCTGCTCCATCAGTTCGGCATCGAGGCCGAGAACCTGCCCTGGGAGAACGCCGAGGACCTGGGCGTCACCCCGTACGAGGTCGTGATCATCGCCTCGATGATCGAGGAGGAGGCCAAGCTCCAGGAGGAGCGTGCACTGATCTCCGGAGTCATCCACAACCGGCTGGACATCGGGATGACGCTCGGGATCGATGCCACCTTGCTGTACGACGACCCGACGCCCGACGGGCAGCTGTCCTTCTCCGACCTCGAGTACGACAGCCCCTACAACACCCGGATCAACGGAGGTCTCCCGCCGACGCCGATCGCGAGCCCGGGCCTTGCCTCGCTCCAAGCGGCGCTCGAGCCGGCGGAGACGGACTTCCTGTTCTACGTGCTCTGCGGGGAGGACGGCCACCACGCGTTCGGGGAGACCGACGAGGAGCACGAGCAGAACCGGGTTCGATGCGGTGAATGAGGACGTGGCGGGTCCGCCGGCGCCTCTTCGGCTCGGCGGCTCGACCCACGTCGTCGGCGTGATCGGATGGCCCGTCGCGCAGAGTTTGTCGCCGGCGATCCACAACGCGGCGTTCACGGCGCTCGAGATGGACTGGGTCTACGTGCCGCTGCCCGTTCCCCCCGGCGCGGTCGCCGAGGCCGTCGCGGGACTGCGGGCGCTCGGCTTCGTCGGCGCGAACGTCACGATGCCGCACAAGACCGAGGTCGCCGAGGTCGTCGAGGACCTGAGCGAGGACGCAGCGCGCCTTCGGGCGGTCAACACGATCCTCGTCGGGGCGAACTCGATCTCCGGGCATAACACGGACGCGCCGGGGTTCGACCGGTTCCTTCGTCGCGACGCCGGGTTCGAGCCGGCGGGCAGGAGCGCGCTCATGTTCGGTGCCGGCGGGGCGGCGAGGGCGTGCGCCCTGGCGCTCGCGCGAGCGGGGCTTGCCGATCTCACCGTCGCGTTGCGCGAACCCTCCCGAGCCGACGGACTCCGCGCCGCCGTCGAGGGCTTGGACATGAAGGTCTCCGTGATCGGGTTCGACGACGCCACCGAGGCGGCCGCCGACGTCATCGTGAACGCGACGCCGCTGGGAACCCACGGCGAGTCGTTGCCGCTCCCTGCGCTCGGGCCGGAGGTGCTCGGGATCGACCTGTTGTACGGCCCGAGCCACACACCGATGCTCGACGAGATCCGAGCGGCGGGAGGAACCGCCTTCGGCGGGATCGGCCTGCTCCTGGAACAGGCGGCGATCGCGTTCGAGCTCTGGACCGGGCAGCCGGCGCCGGTCGAGGTCATGTCCGCGGCCGCGCTGGCTGCCGGGGGACCTTCGGCTCCCGCCTGAGCGTCCCCGTCCCCCGTCCGGCCTCCGCCGAAGGTCCAGGGCTCAAGGACCGTTCGCGCGCACCCGATGTTTCCAGGGACACCGCATGGAAGACTTCGACGCGCTCGCCGCCGCCCTGGGGGCCGGCATCGCCGATCTCCGGGGCTGTTTGATCCTGTCCCGCGACGGCTTGGTGCTCGGCAGCCATCCGGACGCCGCGGAGCAGGAGCTGAAGGAGTCATGGCTCCGCTTCGCCGAGCTCGGTGAGCCCGAGCGCGGCTTCGTCCAGTTCGGACACGAGATCTGGGCGCTCGTCCGCCGGGGACCCTACGGTTCGTTCGCCGTAACCGGGATCGGCGTGCGTCCCGGCATCGTGATCGACCACATGGAGCGGGTGCTCCGGGCCGCCGAGGACGCCCGATCCAAAGGTGAGGGCCAGACGGCCGCCACGGCGCCCGTTCCGCCGGCGCAGGCATCGAGGGCCCCCACTAAGTCCGCCAAGCGGAAGCGGCGAAGGTCGCTCCACGGCGTTCCCGGACCGATCGACGGGCCTGTCCTGATCCACGCCGAGCCTTCAGCGCCCGACGTCGCGTCCGAAGCCTGGCCGGACGCCACGGACGCCGGCGAGGTGACGTCCGAGGAGGCGGGGGAGCCGGATCCGGCGGCCGAGCCGTCCCCCGCCGAGCCCGAGGGAACGGCCGAAACCGACCCCGGCGGAGGACCCGAGGCCTCCGACGACGAGGACGAGGTCGACCGCTTCTCGCTGGCCTCGGAGTTCTCGAGGCTGCTTCAGGACGAGCGTGACGACGCCGATGGATAGGCGACCTTGGGCCAAAGGACGTAGCTCGGCATGGTGACAGCGAAGCGAAAGCCGAAACAGCTCGGGCAGATCCTGCTCGAGCAGGGCCTGCTCGAGCAGGACCAGCTCGACCGCGCGCTCGACGAGCACCGAAATACGCCGAAGTCCCTCGGGCGAGTGCTCATCGACCTCGGCTACATCCGCGAGCGCGACCTGGTGCGCGCCCTCGCCGAGCAGGTCGGCCTCGAGTTCGTCGACCTCACCGAATACCGGATCGATCCGGGGATCGCCACGCTCATCCCCGAGGCCATCTGCCGGCGATACCGGGCACTCGCCATCGGTGAGCGCGACGGAAAGCTTCTCGTGGCGATGTCCGACCCGGCGAACGTCTACGCGCTGGACGACATCCGAACGATCACGGGTCGGGACGTGCAACCCGTCGTGGCGACGGCGAACGACGTCGAGCAGGCGATCGCGAAGTTCACGGGCGCGGGGGACCAGGTCGAAGCGCTCGCCTCCGAGGCCGTCGAAGCTCTCGAGCGCGAAGCGGACCTGTCCGACGTGGAAGCCGCCGTCGAGGACGCGCCGATCGTCAAACTCGTCCAGGCGATCATGAACCAGGCCGTTACCGACCGGGCGTCGGACGTGCACATCGAGCCGACCGAGAAAGACGTTCGCGTGCGGTTCCGCGTGGACGGGGTCCTCCACGAGGTGATGCACTCGCCGAAGAGCATCCAGGGCGGGCTCATCAGCCGGCTGAAGGTCATGGCCGACCTCAACATCGCCGAGAAGCGTGTGCCACAGGACGGCCGAGTCTCGATCCGGGTCGGCGCGAAGCAGCTCGACCTGCGTCTCGCCACGCTGCCGACCGTGTTCGGCGAGAAGATCGTGATCCGCATCCTGGACAAGAGCAATGCGTTGCTCAAGTTGTCCGACCTCGGCTTCCAGCAGCACGCGTACGATCGCTACGAGGAGGCATTCCGCAAGCCGTACGGAGCGATCCTGGTCACCGGGCCGACCGGTTCGGGCAAGTCGACGACGCTGTACGCGACACTGAACATCGTCAACAGCGTCGACAAGCACATCGTCACGATCGAGGACCCGGTCGAGTACCGCCTGCCGGGTGTGAACCAGATCCAGGTCAACCCGAAGGCTGGCCTGACGTTCGCCTCGGCCCTTCGGTCGATCCTCCGGGCCGACCCCGACATCATCCTGATCGGTGAGATCCGCGACCGCGAGACCGCCATGATCGCGGTCGAGTCGGCCCTCACCGGTCACCTCGTGCTTTCGTCGCTCCACACGAACGACGCGCCCAGCGCGATCTCGCGATTGACCGAGATGGAGGTCGAGACCTTCCTGGTCGCCTCGGCGGTCGACGTTGTCGTGGCGCAGAGGCTGGCCCGCCTGCTGTGCGAGAAGTGCCGGGAGCCGCACGAGCCCAACCCGGAGGAGCTTCGGGAGGCCGGCTTCGTCGACGCCAGGCACGCAGAGGGGCAGTTCTTCCGGGCCGTGGGTTGCACCGCGTGCTCGAATACCGGGTACCGCGGGCGCTTCGGTCTGTACGAAGTCATGCCGATGACCGAAGAGATCGAACGGCTCACGGTGGAGCGTGCATCCTCCAACGCGATCCGAGAAGTAGCTATCGAACAGGGGATGAGGACGCTCCGCGAGGACGGCCTTGAGAAGGCGGCCGCGGGCCTGACATCGATCGAGGAGATCGCGAGGGTGGTGAAGTGATGAGCATTCCGGTGGAAGAGGAAAACGTACAGATCCCGGTTCCGGAGCTGCTCGAGGTCGTCCTCGAGCGCGGAGCGTCGGACCTGCATCTCACGGCTGGGGCCCCGCCGACGATCCGGCTGTACGGCGACCTCGTCCGGCTCGAGGAATACCCGATCATGACGCCGCGAGCCCTGCAGGGGATGATCTACGCGATCTTGCCCCAGAAGATGCGCGAGCGCTTCGAGCAAGAGCTCGAGCTCGACATGTCCTACTCGCTGCCGGGCAAGGCCCGTTTCCGGGTGAACGTGTACCTGCAACGGGATTCCATCGGCGCGGCCTTCCGGCTGATCCCGTACGAGATCAAGTCGCTCGAGGATCTCGAACTGCCGAGCGTCGTCGCCGATCTGGCTCGCTACCCACGTGGTTTCGTCGTGGTCACCGGGCCGACCGGCTCGGGCAAGTCGACGACCCTCGCCTCGATGGTCGACATCGTGAACCGGGAGCGGCAGGCGCACATCATGACGGTCGAGGACCCCATCGAGTTCCTGCACAAGCACGACCGGTGCATCGTGAACCAGCGCGAGGTCGGGGCCGACACGCACTCGTTCTCACAGGCCCTGAAGCACGTCCTTCGCCAGGACCCAGACGTGATCCTGGTCGGGGAGATGCGGGACCTCGAGACGATCTCGACGGCGATCACCGCCGCCGAGACCGGGCATCTCGTGTTCGCCACGCTCCACACGCAGGATGCGCCTCAGACGATCGACCGGATCATCGACGTCTTCCCTCCGCACCAACAGCAGCAGGTGCGCGTGCAGCTCGCGACGACGCTCCAGGGCGTCGTGACGCAGCAGTTGATCCAGACCGCGGACGGCCGGTCGCGGGCCGTGGCGGTGGAGGTCCTGATCTGCACGCCGGCCGTGCGCAACCTGATCCGTGAGGGCAAGACGCACCAGATCTACTCGATCATGCAGGCCGGCGGCCGGTTCGGGATGCAGACGATGGACCAGTCGCTGGCCACCCTCGTCAAGGCCGGGAAGGTCACGCAGCAGCTCGCCTACGAGCGCTGCCACGACCCGGAGGAGTTGAACCGGCTGATCGGTGGGGCGGGCGCGAGCTTCGACGCCGGGTACGGCGCTGCCGCCTCCGCCGGGATCATGCTCGGTGACTATTGATGGGAAGAGCTGAGAACCCATGACCGCAACCTACGACTACAAGGTCCGGGACCGATCCGGGAACCTCGTCACCGGGCAGCTGGCCGGCGACAGCGAGACGCTCGTCCTGGAGAAGCTGCGCCAGATGGGCATGACGCCCGTCGAGGTGAAGAAGGCCAACGCGGGCCTGAAGATGGAGATCAACCTCCGTCCCGGACGGGTCAAGCTCAAGCAGGTCGCCATCTTCTGCCGCCAGTTCGCCACGATGGTGAACTCCGGCCTGCCGATCCTGCGGGCGCTCTCGATCCTGGCGGACCAGACCGAGAGCAAGGAGCTCGCGAAGGTCCTGGTGCAGGCGCGGACCGACGTCGAGCAGGGCTCGTCGCTGTCGGGCGCCATGGGCAAGCACCCCAAGGCGTTCAGCAACACGTTCATCGCGATGGTCAAGGCCGGCGAGACGGGCGGTGTCCTTGACGACGTCCTGCTCCAGCTGGCGGACCAGATCGAGAAGGAGGTCTCGCTCCGCCGGCAGATCAAGTCGGCGATGACCTACCCGGTCGTGGTCGTGGCCCTCGTCGTATTGATCATGTCGGCGATGCTCCTGTTCATCGTCCCGCAGTTCGAGACGATCTACGCCAGCCTGGACAGCAAGCTGCCGCTGCCCACGACGATCCTCCTCGGGGCGTCGCGCGTGTTCACCAAGTACTGGTGGATGGTCATCATCGCCTCCGTCGGCGCCGCCATCTTGTTCAAGCGGTACAAGAAGTCGGACGCAGGGCGCGCTCGCATCGACGCGCTCAAGATCCGCGTGCCGGTCTTCGGCCCCCTGTTCCACAAGGTCGCGATCGCGCGCTTCTCCTCGACCCTGAGCATGTTGATGCGGGCCGGCGTCCCGATCCTCCAGGCCCTGGAGATCGTGAAGGACACCGTGAACAACCAGGTCATCTCGAGCGCCGTCGAGGACGTCAAGACCAGCGTGCGCGAGGGCGAGTCGATCGCGAAGCCGCTCGGCAAGCACAAGGTGTTTCCGCCCATGGTCGTCCAGATGATGGCGGTGGGTGAGGAGACGGGTGCCGTCGACACGATGCTCGACAAGGTTTCGGAGTTCTACAACCAGGAAGTGAAGGCGAC
>JBBDWS010000081.1:0-3893 GCA_040902755.1 Actinomycetota bacterium | reverse complement strand
AAAAGGGAAAGAAGGGACCGACCGTGGAAGTTCTTTGGATCGTGCTCGGCGTCGTGGCGCTCGTCGCCATCCTGGGCGTCGTCTCCTACAACCGCTTCGTCTCGCAGAAGCAGCTGATCAAGGACTCGTGGGCGAACATCGACACCGAGCTCCGCCGCCGGTACGACCTCATCCCCAATCTCGTCGAGACCGTGCGTGGCTACGCGTCGCACGAGCGGACCGTGTTCGAGAACGTCACGCGCGCGCGGGCTGCGGCGGCGTCGGCGACCGGGAGCCCGGCCGAGCAGGCCGCGGCGGAGGGGCCGTTCGTCGCCGCGCTGCGGCAGCTGTTCGCCGTGGTCGAGAACTACCCCGATCTCAAGGCGAACCAGAACTTCCTCGCCCTCCAGCAAGAGCTGGCGAACACCGAGGACCGTCTGCAGACGTCCCGGCGCTTCTACAACGCGAACGTGCGTCAATACAACGAGCGGGTGCAGCAGTTCCCGTCGATGATCGTCGCCGGGATGTTCCACTTCGAGCAGGAGGAGTTCTTCGAGATCGAGGAGGCGCTTCGCGAGGCCGGCGCGCCTCAGGTGAGCTTCTCGGGCACCGGCCCTGCCGTGACGTTCGACCAACCGCCCGTTCCGCAGACGCCCGCGTCGACGTCGCCCGCCCCGCCGACCCCGCCCGAGGGCTCGCCCTCCTAGGCGAGCGCGTCGGGCCGGGCCCCATCCGGTTCGGGAACGAGCTCGAGCTCGGGTGCCGGCCCGCACCCTTCGAGCATCGTGGCGCGCCGCAGGTCGGTCGTGAGCCATGTCCACACGAGCGCCCACGTCACCGCGACCCCGCCGAGGACGATCACGGTCGGGCGCGCCCCGAAGCGTTCCGCCGCCCAGCCCGTGACGAGGGCGGAGATGGTAAGTGTCAGCGTGATGAGCGCGAAGTCGAAGGCGAACACCCGGCCCCGGATCCGATCGGGCACGATGCGCTGCAGCCCGTAGGACGAGAGCGTCCACTGCGCGCCGCCCCCCAGGTGCGCGAAGCCAACCGCCACGGCGGCGAAGAGGAGCGTCGGCATCAAACCCAGGGCCGCGTACCCGATCCCGAAGACGGCCAGCGCGAGGCCGATCGCCCAGAAGAGGCGACGATCGTCCGGACCGGAGAGCCACCGCCCGAGGAACGGTCCGATCAGCGCTCCGATGCCCCGGCCGGCCATGAGAACCCCGATCCCGACGTCCCCCGCTTCGAACTCCTCGTACGCGAACACGGCGATCAGTGCCAGCACGCCCGCCGCGATCCCGAAGCCGGCCTTGACGGTGACGAGCGCCAGGACGCGGTGGTCGCGCCGGGCGTAGCGGATCGTCTCGACCGTCGCGCGGATGACGTTGATCTCTACCTCCTCGGTGCGCTCGGCCGAGAACGGGCGCCGAACACGCGCGATCAGCAGCCCGGACAGGGCGAAGCTCGCCGAGTCGATCAGGAACGCCGCGTCGCGCCCCAGCGTCGCGGCGACGAGGCCGCCGAGCGCCGCACCTACGGCGAGCATGGTGCCCCACAGCGATCCCGAGAGCGCGTTCGCGGGTCCCAGGTCCCGCGGCTCGACGAGGTTCGGCAGGGCGGCGCTCGAAGCCGGGTCGAAGACGGCCGCGAACGACGACGTCACGGCGAGCAGCAGGTAGGCGATCCACATCGTCCCGGCGTCGTTCACGAACAGGAACCCGAGGCAGAGGAACGCCCGGGCCACATCGCAGAGCACCATCAGCCACTTGCGGTTCAGACGGTCGGTCAGCACACCGCCGATCGGCGACATCAGGAAGAACGGGATCTCCTGGGATGCGACCAGTACCGCCACGGACACGGCGGAGCCCGTGATGTCCAGGGTGAGCCCGAAGAGCGCGACCAGCAGGAACCAGTCGCCTCCGAGCGAGATGACCGACGCCAGATAGAGCTTGCGGAAATCGGGGTTGCGCCGGAACAGCGAGAGCGCGGCCCGGACGCCCCCCAGGTCCTCGACCGGTTCGCGCGACGCCACGGCGATTTGCCAGACTACAGGCAACACGTCGGCTGCCTGGCAGACCGGCGAGGGCGAGCCGAAGGGAGAGAGTCGTGCTCGAGGGTTTCACCTGGTTCCGGCAGTCCGCGATGCGTTACACGGGCGACGGACTGAGGCTCTACATCGACCCATGGGGGACGGGCCCCGAGGATGCCCCGGCGGACCTCATCCTGATCACGCATGCGCACGACGACCATCTGCAGCCGAGCGAGATCGAGCGCCTCAGCGGCACCGATACGAAGGTGGTGGCGCCTCGGGACGTCGCCAAGGAGCTCTCCGGAGATGTGACGGCCGTCGCACCGGGCGAATCGCATGAGATCGCGGGGGTCCGGTTCGAGACCGTCCCGGCATACAACGAAGCCGAGGAGCGGCTCGACATGCACCCGAAGGCGAACGCGTGGGTCGGATACGTCATCGAGCTCGGCGGGCGCCGCTACTACCACGCCGGCGACACCGACGCGCTTGCCGAGCTCGAGTCGCTCTCCACGGATGTCGCGATGGTCCCGATCGGTGGCACGTACACGATGGACGTGAGCGAGGCCGCGGGGCTCGTGAGGGCGATGCAGCCGGAGCTCGCGGTCCCGATTCACTACGGGTTCGTGGTCGGCTCGCCCTCGGATTCCGACCGGTTCGAGAAGGAGGCGGCGCCCGTCCGGGTCGAGGTGCTGAAGCCAACGAACCCGTTCGAGCGGCCCTAGAGGCCAACGACACCAAAGAGAGAGAGAGGAGCGACGATGGCGCTCGGCTACGACAGGCCGCTGTACATCCTCGCGTTCGATCACCGCGGATCGTTCCAGAAGAAGTTCTTCGGCGTGGCGGGCGAGCCCAACGACGAGGAGACCGCGCGGATCTCGGACGCGAAGAAGGTGATCTACGAAGGCGCGAAGCGTGCCGTCGACGAAGGTGTTCCTCGCGAGTCTGCCGGCGTCCTGGTGGACGAGCAGTTCGGGGCCGACATCGCGCGGGACGCGAAGGCGTCGGGCCTCCTACTCGCGATGCCCGTGGAGAAGAGCGGTCAGGACGAGTTCGACTTCCAGTACGAGGAGGACTTCGGCAAGCACATCGAGGACTTCGACACGGACTTCTCCAAGGTGCTCGTTCGCTACAACCCCGAGGCGGATCAGGAGATGAACGCCCGGCAGGCGGAGCGGCTTCGCCGGCTCGGCGACTGGCTCCACGAACAGGACCGCAGGTTCCTGTTCGAGCTGCTCGTACCGCCGACCCCCGAGCAGATCCAGGCCGCCGGGGGCGACGAGGACCGGTGGGACAAGGAGGAGCGCCCGAAGCTGATGAAGCGTGCGATCGAGGAGCTGCAAGGTCTCGGGGTCGAGCCCGACATCTGGAAGATCGAGGGCATCGACCGGCGCGAGGACTGCGAGACGATCTCGGCGACGGCGCGGGCCGGAGGACGCGACGGTGTCGTGTGCGTGGTTCTCGGGCGCGGTGCCGACGATGCGCGGGTCGACCACTGGCTCCGCATGGGATCGGGCGTCCCCGGCTACATCGGCTTCGCGATCGGCCGCTCGATCTGGTGGGATCCGCTGAAGGCGTTCGTCGACGGCAACCTGGGTCGCGAGGAAGCCGCCAAGCAGATCGCGGCCAACTACCGGCGTTTCATCGACGTGTACAACGGAGGATAGGGGGCGTGGCGATGGCGGTCATCAAGACGATCGACCTGGTCGGTGTCTCGTCGGAGTCCTGGCGAGACGCGGCGCACTCGGCGCTCTCGGAGGCGTCGAAGACGATCCGCGGGATCGAGAGCATGGACATCCTGAGCACGAGTGCTCTCGTGAGCGACGGAGCGATCTCGGAGTACCACACCGCGGTCCGGATCAGCTTCCGGATCGAGCGGACGGGCTAG
>JBBDWS010000080.1:0-3974 GCA_040902755.1 Actinomycetota bacterium | reverse complement strand
CGTCGGAGATCCCGAAGAAGTGCGCGACCTCGTGTTCGACGGTGTGCGCGATCACGCGCCGCAGGTCGTCCTCGTCCCTCGCCTCGCGCTCGATCGTCCTCATGTAGAGCGTGATCGTGTCCGGCAGGACGCCGGCATAGTGGCGACGTTCGGTCAGCGGGATCCCGTAGTAGCGCCCGAGGAGGTTCGGCTCGTCGCGCGGCGGCCGGTCCTCGACGATCACCTCGACGTTCTCGAGCCGTTCGAGCACCCACGCCGGGAGCGAGTCGAGCGCCTCCACCGTGAGCTCCTCGAAGCGGAGCCGGTCCACCATCACGTGGCCTTCAGCGCGAGCGCGCTGATCGCCTCGAGCACGACGCGGTGCGCGAGCATGGCCGTGATCTCGCTCTGGTCGTACGGCGGAGAGACCTCGACGACGTCCATACCGACGAGGTCGACCCGGCCGACGACGTCTCGCACCGCTCGCAGCAGCTCGCGCGCGAGGATCCCTCCGGGCTCGGGCGTTCCGGTTCCCGGCGCCATGCCGGGATCCACGACGTCGATGTCCACCGACAGGTAGATGCAGTCCGGGCCGTCCAGCGCCTCGTCGACGGCATCCGCGATGACCGCCTCCGCACCACGCTCCTCGATCTCGGCCATCGTGTGCCAGCGAAAGCCCTGCTCGCGCATCCACTCGAACGTCTCGCGCTCGGGCCAGTAGCCGCGGAGCCCGACCTGGATGAAGTTCCTCCCGTCCACCCAGCCCTCTTCGACCAGGCGGCGCATCGGCGTCCCGTGGCCGACGAGCGACCCCCATTGGTCCGCACCGGTGTCCGCATGCGCGTCGAAGTGGACGATGCCCATCTTGCGCGGCCACACGTGCCGGGCCACCGCCGCGGCGCTCGGGTAGGTGATGGAGTGGTCGCCGCCCAGGACCACCGGGATCGGTCCCGCGCTCGCGACCCGGTACACCATCTCGTGGATCACGCGGAGTCCGCGCTCCAGCCGGGCCGGCACGATCGGCGCATCGCCCGCATCGACGACTCGGAGACGCTCGTACGGCGCGACGTCGAGCTGGATCGACCACGCGTCGTTGTGGCCCCATGCGGTGGGCGACTGGCGGATCGCCCTCGGACCGAACCTCGCTCCCGGGCGTGAGGAGACGGCGTCGTCCAGAGGCGCACCCACGATCGCGACGTCGGCCCCGCGAAGCGCGTCCTCGTCCAGCGCCCACGGGAGCTTCTCGAACGAGCCGTGCCAGTCCGCGTAGTAGGGGAGATCCTCGCTCGCGAACTCGGCGAACTCGTCCTCGGCCCGGAGCTCGCTCTTCTCGATCCGGAAATCGCGCTCGTCGGTCACGGCAGCGGCACGCTACCCAGGTTCCGCTCGGCGCCACAACCGCGTCGCTGACGTACGCTTCCGCCCATGCCGCCGGGAGCGCTGCTCACCGACCTCTACGAGCTCAACATGGCGGCGAGCTATCTCCGCCGCGGGATGCGGCAGGAGGCGACGTTCAGCCTCTTCGTCCGGACGCTTCCGCCGACCCGCGGCTTCCTGGTCTCGGCCGGCCTCGAGCCGTGTCTGGAGTTCCTCGAGACCTTCGAGTTCCCCGAGGCGGACCTCGACTACCTGGAACGGGAGCTGGAGTTCCCGCGCGACGTTGTCGACGGGTTCGCCGGGTTGCGGTTCCAAGGCGAAGTCTGGGCGGTTCCCGAGGGGCGCATCGCGCACGCCAACGAGCCGATCCTGGAGCTCACGGCGCCGATCGCGGTCGCGCAGCTCGTCGAGCCGTACCTGTTGAACCAGATCACGTTCCAGACGACCATCGCGTCGAAGGCCGCGCGCTGCGTCATCGCCGCCGATGGACGGGACGTCGTCGACTTCTCGCTCCGGCGGACGCAGGGTCTCGAGGCGGCGATGACCGTCGCCCGAGTGACGTCGATCGTCGGGTTCTCCGCGACGAGCAACGTCGAGGCGGCCCGCCGGTTCCATCTGGACGTCTCGGGCACGATGGCCCATTCCTACGTCGAGTCCTTCCCGACCGAGGCCGACGCCTTCCGCGCGTTCGCAGAGCACTTCCCCGAGCGAACGACCTTCCTCGTGGACACCTACGACACGCTGAACGGCGTGCGCACGGCGGCGCAGGTCATCCGCGAGCTCGGCCTGCAGGGTTCGCTCGGGATCCGCCTCGACAGCGGGGACCTGCTCGAGCTCTCGCGAGGGTCGCGCGCGATCTTGGACGAGGCCGGGCTGCCGCACGTCCGGATCTTCGCGAGCGGCGGCCTCGACGAGCTCGAGCTCCACCGCCTGGTGAAGACCGGCGCTCCGATCGACGCGTTCGGTGTCGGAACGCGGGTGGGCGTTTCGGCGGACGCGCCGACGCTCGACTCCGCGTACAAGCTGGTCGAGTACGACGGCCGGCCGATGATCAAGCTCTCGTCACAGAAGGCGACGGCCCCGGGGCGCAAGCAGGTGTTCCGCGGGGTGGACGGCGACACGATCGGCCTGCGCGAGGAATCGCTGCCCGGCCACGAACCGCTCCTCGTGCCGGTCATGAAGGGCGGCGAGCGCACAGGCCCGCACCGGACGCTCGACACGGCGCGTGCGCTGTTCCGCGCGGACCTCGAACGGCTGCCCGAGCCCTTGAAGGCGATCGAAAGTCCGCAGCGGCTCGAGCCGGGGTTCTCCGACGACCTGCTGGCGTTGACGGAGACCGCACGCGCCGACGCGCTCCGCCGCGCCGCCGTTCCGTAGGCCGCCGCTCTCCACACGAACGCGACGAGGGGGCGCTACCAGGCGTAGGCCTCGGGCGCGGGACCGCCGGGGCCCGGGAAGATCTCGTCGAGCCGCTGCATCGTGTCCTCGTCGAGCGCGATCTCGAGCGCCCGCATGGAGCCCTCGAGCTGTTCGATCGTCCGGGGTCCGATGATCGGCGCGGTCACCACGGGGTTCGCGAGCAGCCACGCGAGCGCGACGTCGGCTGGGCCCTCACCGAGGTCGGCGCAGAGCTTCTCGTATGCCTCGACCGCGTCCCGGTGCTTGGCGAGCTCTTCCTGCACGCCGGTCGAGGCACGGCGTCCGCCCTCGATCTTCTGGAGGACGCCACCGAGGAGGCCGCCCGCGAGCGGGCTCCACGGGATCACGCCGAGTCCGTAGCCCTCACACGCGGGGAGCACCTCGAGCTCGCTCGTGCGGTCGACGAGGTTGTACAGGCACTGCTCGGCGACGAGGCCGAGGAAGTGACGCGCCTTCGCCGCCTCGTTCGCCTGCGCGATGTGCCATCCCGCGAAGTTGCTCGATCCGACGTAGATCACTTTGCCCTGCTGGACGAGCGTCTCGAACGCCTGCCAGATCTCCTCCCACGTGGAGGGGCGGTACACGTGGTGCATCTGATAGAGGTCGATGTGGTCCGTCTGCAGGCGTCGCAGGCTCTCGTCGCACGCGTGGCGGATGTGGCGGGCCGACAAGCGCGAGTCGTTCGGCCATTTCCCCATCTCTCCGTAGACCTTGGTCGCGATCACGACCTTGTCGCGACGGCCGTCCCCTTTCGCGAACCAGTTGCCGACGATCGTCTCCGTGGCGCCGACGCCTTTCGAACGGCCGTAGACGTTCGCCGTGTCGAAGAAGTTGAGCCCGAGCTCGAGCGCCCGGTCCATGATCGCGAAGCTGTCCGGCTCCGTCGTCTCGGGTCCGAAGTTCATCGTTCCCAGACAGAGCGGAGACACCTTCAGGCCGAGACGGCCGAGGTGCCGGTAGTCCATGACTGCCTCCCTCGTCGCGGTCCGTGCGGAACCCAGCATCCGACTCCGGAGGGCCGAGCGTCACACGGGTGCCGCAACCTTCGAGCCCTCCGCGCGCACGGCCTCGATCGAGCCGTCGCGCTCGGGACCGCGCGCGCCCGGATAGAACATGAACGCGAGCGTGATCGCTCCGCCGAGCACGCCGGCGGCGATCAGCGTCGCATCCACGCCGAAGACATCGGCGGCCGGTCCCAC
>JBBDWS010000079.1:26016-27698 GCA_040902755.1 Actinomycetota bacterium | reverse complement strand
AGCGGCCAGACCTCGGGACTCGTCATCGTGCAGGAGATCCTTCAGGACATCGACGGGATCGAGGTCGCGCACCTCGGCGCCCGCGACGTCGTCCGTCACAAGATAGTCCAGGACATCGTGGAGGCGTATCGCGTGTTCGGCGAGCAGCGGGCGCGTGCCGATGGGTGAGGGCGAGCATCCTCTGCCGAGGATCCTGATCGACGACCGCCAGGACGACATGCCGATCGATATCGCCGGCCTGACCGCGCTGGCCGAGGAGACGCTCGTCGGCGAGGACGCGGCCAACGCGGAGCTCTCCGTCTCGTTCGTCACCGGACGCGAGATGGCCGACCTCAACTCGCGATACGCCGGCGAGGATGGCCCGACCGACGTCCTTTCTTTCCCCATCGGCGACCTCGACGGGGACGGGGTCCGGATCCTGGGCGACGTCATCATCGCCCCGGCCGTGGGAGCACGGAACAACGCGGACGATCCCGCGGGGGAGCTCCGGCTGTTGATCGTCCACGGGATCCTGCATCTCCTCGGGCACGACCACATGGACGACGCCGACCGCGCCGAGATGTGGGCCCGCCAGGAGCGATACTCGGGCGTCGCGGTGGGCGTTCGGACGGAGAGCGCCGGAGAGGAACGCCCGTGAACTGGCTCTGGGTCCTCGTTGCGGTCCTCGTGGTGGTCGGCTCGGTGCTCGCCATCGCGGAGGCTTCGTTGACGCGGATGTCGCGGGTCCGGGCGCTGGCGCTCGTCGAGGAGGGCCGGCGCAACGCCGTCCTGCTCGATCGGATCGAGTCCGACCCGCCTCGGTACCTGAACGCGGTCTACCTCGCGGTCATGTTCAGCCAGAACGGGTCCGCGATCCTGGTCGCGATCATCGCGGAGCGGTCCTACGGCGGGCTCGGTATCACGCTCGTGTCGATCGGCTTCACGCTCCTGTACTTCGTGCTGGTCGAGGCGACGTGCAAGACCTTCGGCGTGCTCCACTCCGACCGTTCCGCGCTCGCCGTCGCGCCGCTCGTGTGGTTCCTGGGGCGAGTGCTCGCCCTCCCCACGCGCGGCCTGATCGGCCTGGCCAACGTCATCCTGCCGGGCAAGGGCCTGGCCACCGGGCCGTTCGTGTCCGAGGCCGACTTCCGCACGATGGCCGACCTCGGCAGCGAGGAGGGCTCCATCGAGCGTGAGGAGACCGAGCTCATCCACTCGATCTTCGAGTTCGGCGACACGATCGTTCGAGAGGTCATGGTGCCCCGGCCGGACATCGTCGGGATCGAGGACGACAAGACGCTCCGCGACGTGCAGGCGGCGGTCCTCAAGCACGGGTACTCGAGGATCCCGGTCTTCGACGGCGATCTCGACAACATGATCGGGATCGTCTACGCGAAGGACGTGCTGAAGGCCCTGCACCAGGGCAAGCACGACTCGCCGCTCCGCGAGATCGTCCGCGAGGTCCACTTCGTGCCGGAGTCGAAGAAGGTCGCCGACCTCTTACGCGAGATGCAGCGCGACAAGTTCCACATCGCGATGGTGACCGACGAGTACGGGAGCGTCGTCGGGCTCGTGACCCTCGAGGACCTGCTCGAGGAGCTGGTGGGGGAGATCGCCGACGAGTACGACACGGATGAGCCCGAGATCGAGGAGGTCGGCGAGGGCATGTACCGCGTCGACGGCAAGATGTCGATCGACGAGGT
>JBBDWS010000079.1:16098-25916 GCA_040902755.1 Actinomycetota bacterium | reverse complement strand
TCGACGGTCTGGTCGCGGCCGCCCGGGAGGCGAAGGAGCACGCCTACGCGCCGTACAGCAACTTCCACGTCGGCGCGGCCCTGCTCGCGGGCGGGAACGTGTACCTGGGGGCGAACATCGAGAACGCCTCGTATCCGCTCAGCGTCTGCGCGGAGCGGAACGCCGTGGCCGCGGCCGTCATCGCCGGAGATCGCTCGCTCGAGGTCGTCGCGGTCGTGGCGGATGAGGACGAGCCGACGCCGCCCTGCGGCGGGTGCCGGCAGGTGCTGAACGAGTTCGGGCCGAACATGCTGGTCGTGTGCGAGAGCGCGAGCAGCAAGCGGGCCGAGTGGCCGCTCCCGGAGCTGCTGCCGCACGCCTTCGGCCCATCGAACCTGTTGACGTGAGCTTCCGCAGCGGTTTCGTCGCCGTCGTCGGGCGGCCCAACGTCGGCAAGTCGACGCTGGTCAACTCGCTCGTCGGCCGGAAGGTGGCCATCGTCTCGGACAAGCCGCAGACGACGCGTCACGACGCCCGCGCGGTCCTGACCACCGACGGCTATCAGATCGTGTTCACGGACACGCCGGGCTTCCACAAGCCGCGGACGCTCCTCGGCACGCGATTGAACGATCTCGTCGGACAGGCGACGCAGGGCGTGGACGCGATCGTCATGGTGGTGGATGCGAAGGACGGGATCGGCCGCGGCGACGCCTTCGTGTACGAGCGGCGGGTCCGGCCGGTCGGCGTGCCGGCGTTCTGCGCGGTCAACAAGCTCGACCTGCTCCGCCACCGCGAGGAGGTGCCGCAGCTCCAGGCCGCCGCGGACCTTGGCGACTTCGAGGAGATCGTGCCGGTCTCTGCGAAGACCGCCCGCGGCGTCGGCATGCTTCGCGACCTCCTGCTCGAGCACCTTCCCGAGGGCCCCGCTTACTACCCGGACGGCGAGTTCACCGATCAGCCGCTCGACATCCGTCTCGCCGAGATCGTGCGGGAGAAGGCGCTCGCGGTGACTCGGCAGGAGGTGCCCCACTCGATCGCGGTCATGGTCGAGGAGCTCGAGGAGGGGGAGGGCCTGACCAAGGTCCACGCGTCGCTCATCGTCGAGCGCGACTCGCAGAAGGGCATCGTGATCGGCAAGGGCGGCGAGACGCTCAAGACGATCGGCACCCGGGCGCGAGAGGAGATGGAGCTCGTCCTGGGGCGGAAGGTCTTCCTCGACCTGCGCGTGAAGGTGCTCAAGGAGTGGCAGCGGGACCCCAAGGCCCTGCAGCGCCTGGGGTTCTAGCCGTTTCTCGAGTTTGCGGGTGCTTCCGAGTGCCACACTGAGCTGCCATGGAGGAGCGGGGGAGACCTCGATCAGAACGCGACGCTCGCATATCTTTCCCGATACCGGATTTCGCGTGGTTCGCCTTCACCTGTTTGGGTCGCTCGCCGTCGTGCTGCCCCACTCGGGCGCTTGCCGACTCCGATGTCGGTCAAGCGCGGGCGCCCTGAGACACCGTGTCAGCGGTAACGAATGCCGTGGAAGAGCTCTGAACGCTACGCGCCGACCGTGATCTCCCCGACCATGCCGGGGAGGTGATACTTGCACACCAGCACGTAGAGCCCCGGATCCACGACGCCGGCGATCGGCTCGCCATTGAACTCGTCGCCGGGCGGGATGTCGACATCGATCGATGTGCCCTGGAGGGTGAAGTTGTGGAGGATCGCGTCCGCGTTCACGATCGTGATGCCCTGCGACGCGCTCGCGGTGAAGCAGTTGGGGACGAATTCATTCTTCTCCAGCCGGATCGTGAATGCGACGCCCTCCCCGGTGAGGTCGACGCAGTTCGCGCCGGTGGGGGCGGTCCCTTCGGTCCCACCTGTCGCGCCCGTCGCCCCCGTGACGCCGGGTCCGTCGGCATCCTGGCCGCCATCGCCGCCGCACGCAGTCGCCGTCATGGCGAGCACGGCTCCGAGCACGATCGGGAGTTTTCGCATCGAGTCCTCCGTTCGCGGGCGGTCGTCGGGCCGGTCAGCATAGCCCGCTCCGGGTCCTGCGCCGTACCATGGATGCGATGTCCACGGCAGCCGAGATTCAACGGTCTCGTCCCGGCCTCGCGCTCTACGCGCCGAAGGACGCGGCGCGCCTCGTCGGGCGGGTGACCCCGGTCGACGCGGTCGGGCTCACCGAGCGGGCCGCGTCCCTCGCGAAGCGCTCGATCAAGCGCGAGTCGAAGCTCTGGGCGCTCGACCTCGCGATCCGGTGCATGGACCTGACGACGCTCGAGGGCGTCGACACGACGGGCAAGGTCGTGGCCCTGTGCGCGAAGGCCGTGCGGCCGAACCCCGTCGACCCCTCGATCCCGCCGGTGGCCGCCGTGTGCCTGTACCCGCAGCTCGTTTCCGTCGCGCTCGGTCATTTGAAAGGCACGGGCGTCAAAGTCGCGAGCGTGGCGGGCGGCTTCCCCTCGGGGCTCGCGCCGCTCGGCGCCCGCCTCGCCGAGATCCGCGAGGTCGTCGACCTCGGCGCGGACGAGGTCGACATGGTCCTGAACCGCTCGCTGTTCCTCGGCGGCCGCTACGCCGAGTGCTTCGAGGAGCTCATCGCCGCGCGCGATGCCGCCGGCCAAGCCCATCTGAAGGTGATCCTCGAGACCGGCGAGCTGGGCTCGTACGACCGAGTCCGCCAGGCGAGCGTGCTGGCGATGGCCGCGGGCGCGGACTTCATCAAGACCTCGACCGGCAAGATCGCGGTCGGCGCCGAGCTCCCGTCCGCGCTGTGCATGATGGAGGCGGCGCGCGACTTCTTCCACGAGACCGGGCACCGCGTGGGCGTGAAGGTCGCCGGTGGCGTCCGGCAGAGCAAACAGGCGATCCAATACCTCGTGCTGCTGTACGAAACGCTCGGGCCGGACTGGATGACGCCCGACCTGTTCCGGATCGGCGCCTCGACGTTGTTGAACGACGTGCTGATGCAGATCGACAAGGAACGGACGGGCCGCTACCAGAGCCCCGACTACTACACGATCGACTGACTGAGATGGCGAAGATCGAGAAGCAGGCGACGTCGGCCCTCGAGCAGGGCGAGCCGGTCTGGGAGTACGCGGATGCGCCCGAGTCGACCGACATCGTGCACCTGCGCGACCGGTACGGGCTGTTCATCGGTGGCGAGTTCGTCGAGCCCAAGAGCGGGAAGTGGTTCGAGACGATCGACCCGTCGAACGAACAGCCGCTCGCGCAGGTCGCGGAGGCCGGTGTCGAGGACGTCGATATCGCCGTAAGCGCGGCACGCGACGCCTTCGAGACTCGTTGGCGCGATCTCCCCGGAAGCGAACGCGCGAAGTACCTATACCGGATCGCCCGGCAGATCCAGGAGCGGGCCCGTGAGTTCGCCGTCCTCGAGACGATGAACGGCGGCAAGCCGATCAAGGAGTCGCGCGACGTGGACCTGCCGCTCGCGGCTGCACACTTCTTCTACTACGCCGGGTGGGCGGACAAGCTCGAGTACGCGTTCCCGAACCGGCGTCCTCATCCGATCGGCGTGGCGGGACAGATCATCCCGTGGAACTTCCCCTTGTTGATGGCGGCGTGGAAGCTCGCGCCCGCGCTCGCGGCCGGCAACACGGTCGTGCTGAAGCCGGCCGAGACGACCCCGCTCACGGCGCTGCTCCTCGGAGAGCTGATCCGCGAGGCCGAGCTGCCACCCGGCGTCGTGAACATCGTCACGGGAGCCGGTGAGCCCGGGGCCGCGCTCGTCAACCACGACGGGGTGGACAAGATCGCGTTCACGGGCTCGACGGAGGTGGGCAAGATCATCCGCCGCGCGACGGCGGGAACGGGCAAGCGCCTCACCCTCGAGCTCGGCGGCAAGGCGGCGAACATCGTCTTCGAGGATGCGCCGCTCGACCAGGCGGTCGAGGGCGTGGTCAACGGCATCTTCTTCAACCAAGGGCACGTGTGCTGCGCGGGCTCGCGCCTGCTCGTGGAGGAGTCGGTGTTCGAGCCGCTCCTGGAGAAGCTGAAGGAGCGGTTGCAGACGCTGCGACTCGGCAACCCGCTCGACAAGAACACAGACATCGGCGCGATCAACTCTCGGGCGCAGCTCCAGCGGATCGAGGAGCTCGTCTCCGCCGGCGTCCAGGAGGGCGCCGAGATGTATCAGCCCGAATGCGACCTGCCCGAACGCGGGTTCTGGTTCCGCCCCACGCTGTTCACGAACGTGTCGCAGAGCCACCGGATCGCGCGCGAGGAGATCTTCGGGCCTGTGCTGTCGATCCTCACGTTCCGGACGCCCGCCGAGGCCGTCGAGAAGGCGAACAACACGCCGTACGGACTCTCCGCCGGGATCTGGACGGAGAAGGGATCTCGGATCCTGTGGATGGCTGAGCGCCTGGAAGCCGGCGTCGTGTGGGCGAACACGTTCAACCGGTTCGATCCGGCATCGCCGTTCGGGGGCTACAAGGAGTCGGGGTTCGGGCGCGAGGGCGGCCGCCACGGTCTGGAGCCGTACCTGGAGCTCGACGGCGGGAACGGCGCGATGAGCCGATGAGCACCCGTCTGCCCGTCAAACGGACCGCGAAGCTCTACGTCGGCGGCGAGTTCCCGCGGAGCGAGTCGGGCCGTTCGTACGAGGTGTTCTCGCACGACGGACGTGCGCTCGGCTGGGCGGCGCAGGCCTCCCGCAAGGACGTCCGCGACGCGGTTCGAGCCGCGCGCGTTGCGCAACCCGAGTGGGCCGGGAAGACCGCATACAACCGCGCGCAGATCCTGTACCGGGTCGCCGAGCTGATGGAGGGCCGGCGCGGGCAGTTCGAGTCCGAGCTCGCCGATACCGGAGCATCCGATCCCGCGAGAGGAGTGAACGCCTCGATCGACCGCTGGGTCTGGTACGCGGGATGGGCCGACAAGATCGCGCAGATCCTTGGAGGGACCAATCCCGTCGCGGGCCCCTACTTCAACTTCACGATCCCCGAGCCCACACAGCTCGTCGGGATCGTGGCGCCGCAGGACCAAGCGCTGCTCGGGCTCGTGTCGCGCCTGGCGCCGGCGATCGTCTCGGGGAACACGACCGTGGTGCTCGCGAGCGAGAAGCATCCGATGCCGGCGGTCACGCTGTCCGAGGTCCTCGCCACCTCCGACGTTCCCGGAGGAGTGATCAACCTGCTAACCGGGATTACCGACGAGCTCGTCCCGTGGCTCGCCGGCCACATGGACGTGAACGCGATCGACGTCACCGGCGTGCCCGAGGAGCTCATCGCGCAGGTTGAGGAGCTCGCCGCGGAGAACGTGAAGCGGGTGCACCGCGGGCCCGAGGCCGACCCGTTCTCGGACGAGGCACAGAGCCCGTACGAGGTCACGGCGTTGATGGAGTTCAAGACCGTCTGGCACCCGATGGGCGCCTGAACGATTCGCGCCGCGCCAACCGGCGAGGCATCATGACGCCCATGGCTGCGGAGCCCGAGATTGACGCGCTCTCTCGCGGGGAAAGGGCGTTGGGCGCGGGCGACTGGGGGGCGGCGCAGGCCGCGTTCGAGGCCGCGCTCGAGGACAGTGAGGATCCGGACGCGCACGACGGGCTCGGTCGCGCGCTGTGGTGGCTTCGGGACATGGAGGGCGCCGTGTCGCACGTCGAGCGGGCCTACGCCGGCCACCGTGAGGCCGGCGACGTCCGGCGGGCCGCTGCCGATGCGCTCTGGCTTTCACGGGAGTTCTCGGCCGCGTATGGGAACGCGGCCGTGAGTGCAGGATGGTACGCGCGAGCGGCGGGTCTGCTTCGGGACGCCGGCGACGTGCCCGAGCAGGGATGGTTGGCGCTGACCCGTGCCGAACAGTCGGATGCTCCGACGGAGATGGCGCGGCATGCGACGGATGCCCTCGAGGTGGCACGGCGCTCCGGCGACCTCGACCTGGAGGCGTCCGCACTGGTCCGGCTCGGGTACGCGGAGGTCGCGGCCGGTGAGGTCGCGGCCGGGATGGCGAAGGTCGACGAGGCACTCGCCGCCGCCACCGGCGGCGAGGTGAGAACGATCGAGGCGATCGGCGACGTGATCTGCGCAGGGATCGCGGCCTGTGAACTCGCGGCCGACTGGCAGCGGATCGAGCAGTGGGGGCAGGCGGTAGAGGGCTGGATCACCTCGCACGATCACGTGGCCGTGCTCGGCTTCTGCTACGCATGCTGCGCGGAGATGTTCATCGCGTCGGGTCAGTGGGAGATGGCCGACGGCATGCTTGCCGAGGGCCTGAAGGCGATGGAGGAGGCCAACCTTCGGGCGCGATGTGTGCACCCCGCGGCCAAGCTGGCCGAGCTCCGCGTGACGCAGGGGCGTCTCGAAGAGGCCGAGCAATTGCTTGCCGGGTTCGAGGAACTCCCGGAATCCACACACGCCCTGGCTTCGCTGTACCGATCCAGGGGCGAGACGGCGATGGCGGCTGCCGTCCTGCATCGGCGACTCAACGCGATCGGCGACGAGAACGTGCTCGCGGCCCCCTTCCTGGCCCTCCTGGTCGATGTGCAACTCGGGCAGGGTGATGCGGATGGTGCTGACGCGACGGCCGAGCGACTCAACGGTGCGGCCGCCCGCTCCTCCTTGCCGAGGCTCCAGGCGATGGCGGGATTCGCGCGAGGCCGGGTCGCCGCGTTCCGGGGGGACCCAGACGCTGCCAAGATCCTCGGCTCCTCGATCTCGGCATTCGCGGCCCAGGGGCTACCGCTTGACGCCGCGCGAGCGCGGTTCGAGACGGCCCTGGCCCTCGAGAGCACGGAGCCCGAGGTCGCGGTGGGTGAGGCTCGAACGGCCCTCGCGGAGTTCGAGCGGCTGGGAGCCCCCCGAGACGCTGATGCGGCCGCGGCGTTCATGCGCGAGCACGGGGTCGCCGGCCGGACTGGGCCCAAGAGGCTCGGATCGCTCAGCAAGCGCGAGCGGGAGGTGCTCGGGCTCGTCGGCGAAGGTCTCACGAACTCCGAGATTGCGGCCCGTCTTTTCATCAGCACGAAGACCGCGGGCAACCACGTGAGCAACGTGCTCTCCAAGCTGAACCTCCGCAGCCGGACGGAGGCGGCCGCGTACGCGGTCAGGTTCCTCGGCGGCGGCGCCTCCGACAAATAGGGAACGCTCCCCATCCTTCCGGCGCCATCGTGGTGCACCCTCGCCGTGTCCCTGGATCGTCCAGGACGGAAGGAGGAAGGTCATGGCGACGCGAACGGGCAACGGAAGGGCGAACGCCCTGAAGCCGGGGCAGGAGTTCGTCGTGAGCATCCAGGAGTCCTCCAAGGCTCCGGCCGAGGTCGTGTACGATCTGGTCGCCGACCTGCGGAGCCACCTGGAGTGGGCGGGCGAGCGGCAGCCGAAGGGAAGTTTCCGGCTGCTCGAGATGGATGCACCCGAAGGCCCTGGGACGATCGGGACCGAGTTCCGGACCAAGGGCGCCGACCCCGCGGGAAGGTTCACGGATTCCTCGGTGGTGACGGAGGCCTCCAGGGCGGCCGCGTTCGAGTTCGTCACGGAGGCTCACCTCGAGCGGAAGAAGGGCCGGCCGGTAGATTGGACGAACGTCCATCGGTACGAGATCGAGGCCGATGGAGCTGGCTGCCGGATCGCCTACACGGTCCGGATCGTGCGCCTCTCGGAGGTCTCGGGCTCCATGGCGGCGTTCAAGATCCCCGGACTGCGCGCGCTCGCGTTGAAGGTCTCGAGCTCATACGCGCGTCGCGGTCTGCGGAACCTCGCTCGGATGGCGGAGGAAGGACCGGCGGGACTGAGGACGTCGAGCTCGCGCGGGGCACGGTGAACATCGCGCTTGGCGCGCTGGACGGCGCCGCGTGTGTGACCCTGACGTTCGACCTGGCGACGACCTGATCAGGACGACGGAGGAAAGGAGAAGGAGATGCCGAAGGCATCGAAGGGATCGGCCTCGGACCACGTGGAGCTGGAAGGGTTCGAGGGGCACTACGCGGAGCTCGGCGGCACCACGGTCGGCTGGGAGACCTACACGGCCGACGCGGACATGACGCCGCTGTTCGCGGGCCTGCCCGACGACCGCTGCCAGTGCGAACACTGGGGGTTCGTGTTCGAGGGCAAGGTCGTATTCCACACGGCGGACGGGGACGAGGAGTTCGTGGGCGGAGACGCCTACTTCGTCGGCCCCGGGCACACGCCGAGCATCTTCGCCGGCACGTCGCTGGTCGAGTTCAGCCCGACCGACCGGCTCAACGAGACGATGGAGATCGTCACCAAGAACATGGAGGCCGCGGGCTAGCATCCCGGCCCCACAGGGTGAGGGCGGGGCCTCCGGGACGGGCTCCGCCCTCGTGCGCCCGGATATCACGACTTCGCCACGTCGCTTCCCGGAGCGGCGTCAGGGCCCGGGCTACGATTCATCGGTGCCCCTCTACAAGGAACAGGGCGTCGTCCTGCGTTCCACCAAGCTGGGCGAGGCCGACAAGATCGTCACGGTGATGACCCAGGGATCAGGCAAGGTCCGGGCGGTCGCGAAGGGGATCCGCAAGACCACCTCCCGGTTCGGCGCGCGGCTGGAGCCGTTCACGCACGTGTCGCTGATGGTGTACCGGGGTCGGGGTGCCCTCGACACCGTGAGCCAGGCCGAGATCATCGACCCGTTCCGGTCGCTCCGCGCCGACCTCGGACTGTTCGCGGCCGGACAGACGATGCTCGAGGCCGTCGACAAGGTGGCCGAGGAGCACGAGCGCAACGTCCGCCTGTTCATGCTCCTGTTGACGGGGATGCGAGCGCTCGACGCCCGGCCCACCGACCCCGCCGCCGTGGCCGAATCCTTCCTGTTGAAGCTGCTCTCGCTCTCGGGCTTCCACCCCAGCCTGCGAGCCTGCGCGGTCTGCGGCGGACCGGAGCCCGATCGTTTCGCGAGCGGTCAGGGCGGCGCCGTCTGCGCCGCCGACGCCGAGCTCGACGCCGGGTATGCCTCGCGCGAGGCGCTCGAGCACCTCGCCACGCTCGGCGGTACCGGGCTGCTCGAGTCGGGCGAGATCTCGACCGATACCTCTGTGAGGCGCGAGTCCCGCGCCCTCTTGTTCGGGTTCGCCGAGTTCTACCTGGAGCGACGCATGAAGAGCCTGCCGATCATGGCCCGGAGCCTGGCGCCGTGAGCACATACCTGGACGACCTCGAACGCGACCGGTTGCCGCGCCACGTCGGGATCGTGATGGACGGCAACGGCCGCTGGGCGAAGCAGCGAGGGCTGGCGCGGACCGAGGGCCACGCCGCAGGCGAGGCGGCGATGTGGGACACGGTCGTAGGCGCGAACGAGCTCGGTCTCGGCTGGCTCACGATGTTCGCCTTCTCGACCGAGAACTGGAACCGGCCCAAGGCCGAGGTCCGCTTCCTGATGGGCTTCAACCGCGGGCTCCTTCGCCGTCGCCGCGAGGAGCTCAACCGGATGAACGTGCGGGTTCGGTGGCTCGGCCGCAGGGACTGGCGGGTGCCGCGTTCGGTCCTGCGCGAGATGCATCTCTCCGAGGAGCTGACGCGAGACAACACCGGGATGACACTCACGATCGCGTTCAACTACGGCGGTCGTGTCGAGATCGCGGACGCGGTCAAGCGGATCCTCGCCGACCACGACGCCGGCCGGCTGAAGGGCGAGAAGATCACGCCCGAGTCGATCGCGCGTCGGCTCTACCACCCCGACATGCCCGACCCCGACCTCATCATCCGGACGAGCGGGGAGGAGCGGATCAGCAACTTCCTCCTGTGGCAGGCGGCCTACAGCGAGCTGTACTTCACGCCGGTGTACTGGCCCGACTTCGACCGCGAGCACCTGTTCGAGGCGATCCGCGACTACCAGAAGCGCTCGAGGCGCTTCGGCGCGATCGCCGAGAACGA
>JBBDWS010000079.1:8875-15998 GCA_040902755.1 Actinomycetota bacterium | reverse complement strand
AGCCGGAAGAAGGTCCCGTTCGGGATCGCCCAGATCGGCAAGTCGTTCCGCAACGAGATCACGCCGGGGAACTTCATCTTCCGCATGCGCGAGTTCGAGCAGATGGAGATGGAATTCTTCGTCGAGCCCGGGACCGACGAGGAGTGGCATCAGTTCTGGATCGACGAGCGCTTCCGCTGGTACACGGATCTCGGCATCCGGGCGGAGAACCTCCGCCTGCGGGAGCACGACAAGGATGAGCTCTCCCACTACTCGAAGCGCACGGTGGACGTCGAGTACCGCTTCCCGTTCACGGACTGGGGTGAGCTCGAGGGCATCGCGAACCGCACCGACTTCGACCTCAAGGCCCACGAGAAGGCTTCGAGTCAGGACCTGACCTACTTCGACCAGGAGCGGAACGTGCGCTACCACCCCTTCGTGATCGAGCCGGCCGCCGGTGTCGACCGCGCCCTGCTCGCCTTCCTCATCGACGCCTATCGCGAGGAGGAGGCGCCGACGGCCAAGGGCGATACGGAGAAGCGGACGTACCTCGCGCTGCACAAGGACCTGGCACCTGTCAAGGTCGCGGTGTTGCCCCTCTCGCGGAACGAGAAGCTGACGCCGGACGCCCGAGGGGTGTTCGACCTCGTGAAGCCGCACTGGACGTCCGATTTCGACGACGCCGGGTCGATCGGCCGCCGGTACCGCCGCCAGGACGAGGTGGGGACGCCGTTCTGCGTGACCGTGGACTTCGACACCCTCGAGGACCGCCAGGTGACCGTGCGTGAGCGCGACACGATGACCCAGGATCGGATCCCGGTCGAGAACCTCGTTCCGTACCTCGCCGAACGGCTCTAGGTATCCCATGGAGCAGCCGAGACCTCGAAGAGGATGGGTGAGCCTGTACGCGGTGGCTTTCGCGCTGCTGCTCGTCGCCGGCGCCGTCTTCGCCTTGGCGACGTTCGGGCAGCTGGAATCCTTGCGACTCCTCCAGGTCTCGGCCTGGCTCTCCGTCGCGGCCATCGTGGCGGCGGTCGTGAGCGTGGTCCTGCCGGGGCGCCGATGAGGCCGTTCGCGCGGGTCTTCGTCGCGACGTTCGCGTTCGCGATGCTCGCGTCGGCGTGCACCTCGACCCCGAGTCCGAACCCGTCGACCGGCGCCGAGCCCTCCATCGACGTCCCGACCTCGCCGGAGGTCGTACCGCAGCCGGAGGATGATCCCGGGTCGGCGCTCGCTGCGATGGAGCGTCTCTGCACGATCCGCCCGCCCGACATCGACGGCGGCTTGCAGGTCCCCGCGGAGGGTCCGACACCGCCGGCGATCGCGAAGGTGATGGGCGAGCTCGAGCAGATCCGCGGCTTCGGCTTCTCCACGCGCGTGGTGGCCGAGCCCGTGACGCAACAGGACATCGCGGACGGCTACACCGAGTACATCGAGACGTACTACCCGGAGGAGTTCTACTCGCGCCGCAGCCTGGCCTGGCAGACGATCGGCGTCATCCCCGAGGGCACGAACATCCGCGACGAGCTCCTCGAGTACGGCTCGACCCAGGTGATCGGCTACTACGACACGGTCACCGGCGAGCTCGTCTTCCTTGGCCAGGAGGACCCCACGCCGCTCGAGCGGCTCACGCTCGCGCACGAGCTGACCCATGCGATCGACGACCAGCGCTTCGGGCTCGAGAAAGTGGACGAGCTCGGTGCGGAGTGCCGGGAGGAGGAGCTGCAGGCAACGCTCGGGCTCGTCGAGGGGAACGCCACCTTCTTCATGCTCCGGTGGGCGCGAACGTTCCTCAGTGTGGAGGAACAGATCGAGCTGAGCGCCGAGGCCGCCGCGCAGCAACCGCCGCCGAGCGACATCCCGCCGTTCATCGACGCGATGCAGGCGTGGCCGTACACCGCCGGGCTTCGGTTCATCACTGCGCTCGAGGGCGATGGGGGTCTCGATGCCGTCGACGCGGCGTTCCTCGACATGCCGGTGTCGAGCGAACAGATCCTCCACCCCGAGCGCTATCCGAACGACGTCCCGACGCCCGTGGACGTCCCGGACCTCGCATCCGAGCTCGGAGCGGGATGGGAGGACCTCGACGTGCAGCCGGTGGGGGAGATCTGGCTCGACGTCGCGATGCGCCTCCGGCTCGACGGGTTGGACGCCTCGCAGGCCTCGGCCGGCTGGGACGGCGGGATCTACCGGGCGTGGTCCGACGGCGACCGGGTCGCGATCATCCTTTCCACGGCGTGGGACAGCGGGCGCGATGCCGATGAGTTCGCCGCCGGGATGCAGCGGTGGATCAGTGCCGGGGAGACCCCCGCCGAGGTGCTGCCGGCCGACGGAACGAGCGTGCGGGTGCTCTTCGCGACGGACGCCGGGACGCTGGCGGACCTCCGCTCGGCCGCCTGACCCAGACGGCCACGGTTCGCCACTTCTGGTCGGATTCGTAGACTGACGGCAGCCGACCGGTTCGGAGGATCTGCGTGACCAAGTACGTCTACGACTTCAGCGAAGGCAACAAGGAGATGAAGAGTCTCCTCGGCGGCAAGGGAGCCAACCTTGCCGAGATGACCAACATGGGGTTGCCCGTCCCGCCGGGGTTCACGATCACGACCGAGGCGTGTCTGGCGTTCCTTGCCCAGGGCGGCGCGCCGCCGGAGATGCTCGAGGAGGCGGGGGAGCACCTCGGGCGGCTCGAGGAGACGATGGGCAAGGCCCTCGGCGATCCGAGCGACCCACTCCTGGTCTCGGTTCGCTCGGGCGCGAAGTTCTCGATGCCCGGCATGATGGACACGGTCCTGAACCTCGGGCTGAACGACGGGTCCGTGAAGGGCCTGACCGAGCAGACGGGCGGCGACGCGCGCTTCGCCCTCGACGCCTACCGCCGGTTCATCCAGATGTTCGGCAAGATCGTGATGGACGTGCCGGCCGAGACGTTCGAGCACGCGCTGGACGAGGCCAAACGCGCGAAGTCCGAGGACGCGCAGGACACCGACCTCGACGCCGAGGACCTCGCGGCCCTCATCGAGCGCTTCCGCGCGATCTACGCCGAGCACACGGGCGAGGACTTCCCCCAGGACCCCAAGGAACAGCTCCGCCTGTCGATCGCCGCGGTGTTCGAGAGCTGGAACGGCAAGCGCGCGATCGACTACCGGCGGCAGAACAAGATCTCCGACGACCTCGGGACCGCCGTCAACGTGCAGGCGATGGTGTTCGGCAACCGAGGCGAGGACTCGGGCACCGGGGTGGCGTTCACGCGCGACCCGAGCACCGGCGAGAAGGTTCCGTACGGCGACTACCTGGAGAACGCTCAGGGAGAGGACGTCGTCGCCGGGATCCGGAACACGAAGCGGATCGCCGAGCTCGAGCGCATCGACCCGCCGGCCTACGCGGAGCTCCGCCGCGTCATGGACACGCTGGAGGGGCACTACCGCGATATGTGCGACATCGAGTTCACGATCGAGAAGCGCAAGCTCTGGATCCTGCAGACGCGCATCGGCAAGCGGACCGCGCTCGCCGAGTGGGTCATGGCCTACGACATGATGGACGAGGGCCTGATCGATGAGGACACGGCGATGCTCCGCGTCGACGCGAACCGGCTCGAGGAGCTGTTCAAGCGCCGCGTGAATCTGGAAGGCGCGGAACCGATCGCCAAGGGATTGAACGCGTCCCCCGGAGCCGCGACCGGCGAGGTCGTCTTCACGGCCGACGACGCGGAGTCTAGGGCCAAGGAGGGGCGAAGGGTCATCCTCGTGCGTCGCGAGACGACGCCGGACGACTACCACGGCATGATCGCGTCGCAGGGGATCCTGACGAGCGCCGGCGGGACGAACTCGCACGCCGCCGTCGTCGCTCGGGGTGAGGGGATCCCCGCGGTCTGCGGCGCCGACTCGATCAAGATCGACTTCGCCTCCCGAACGTTCTCGGCGAACGGCCTCACGGTGAAGGAAGGCGAGGTCATCACGATCGACGGCTTCACCGGCAACGTGTACGTCGGCGAGCTTCCGCTCGAGGAATCCGTCCTGGAGAAGGCACGTTCCGGTGACGCGGCGGCACGCGAGGAGAGGATCTGGAAGGCCTTCGAGCGGGTGATGGCGATCGCCGACGGCCGGCGGCGCCTCCGGGTCCGCGCGAACGCCGATACGCCGGACCAGTCCACGAACGCCCGCGAGCGCGGCGCCGAGGGCATCGGCCTGTGCCGGACCGAGCACATGTTCCTCGGAGAGGAGCGCGTGGGCGCGGTCCGCCAGATGATCTTCGCCGAGACCGCCGAGGAGGAGCAGGCGGCCTACGAGGTCCTCCTGCCCTTGCAGCGGGACGACTTCGTCGGAATCTTCCGAGCGATGACGGGCCTTCCCGTCACCGTCCGCTTGCTCGACCCGCCGCTGCACGAGTTCCTTCCGAACCAGGTCGAGCTGGCTGTGGGTGTCGCCCGCGCGGAGGCGCGAGGAGAGGACGACGTCGCGCTGCGCGACGAGCGCATCCCGCTCGACGAAGCGAGGAAGGTGCTCGCCAAGGTGGATCAGCTCCACGAGGCCAACCCGATGCTCGGTCTGCGGGGCGTGCGGCTGGGCATCGTGAAGCCGGGCCTGTACGCGATGCAGGTCCGGGCGATCTGCGAGGCCGCCGCGCAGGTCAAGACCGATGGCGGCGACCCGAGGGTCGAGATCATGATCCCGCTGGTGGCCACCAAGCCCGAGTTGGAGCAGATGCTCGCAGAGCTCCGCCCGGTCGCCGACGCCGTGCTGTCGGACGACTCGGTCGAGCTCGAGCACCTGGAGTGGGGCACGATGATCGAGCTGCCTCGCGCTTGCGTGACGGCGGGCGAGATCGCCGAGGTAGCCGAGTTCTTCTCGTTCGGTACGAACGACCTCACGCAGACCGCGTTCGGGTTCAGCCGGGATGACATCGGCAAGTTCGTCGGCATGTACGAGGAACGCAAGCTTGTGCCGGCGAACCCGTTCGTCACGATCGACCGCCCCGGCGTCGGCCGCCTGATGCAGATCGCCGTCGAGGACGGCAAGGCCGCGAACCCGAAGCTGCACCTCGGCATCTGCGGCGAGCACGGCGGCGACCCGGCGAGCGTGGTGTTCTGCCACGAGATCGGACTCGACTACGTGAGCTGCTCGCCGTTCCGCGTCGAGACCGCACGCCTCGCCGCAGGGCAGGCGGCCGTCGGCTCCGCCGAGTCGGCCTCGAAGTAGTCATGGGCGACGCCGACGAACAAGCCGGTATCGGGGATGCGGCACCTCGCCTCGTCGGCAGTGCCGGGGACGTCGCTGACGGGTTCTTTGCCGCAGAGGTTCCGACGTTCTTCGCCTACGTCCTGATGAGTATCGACCGCGCGCAGCTGCGGTCGGAAGGCGCTGTGATCATCGCGGGCGACGAGCTCCGGAAGCGCCGCGACGAGAAGCTGAGGCAGCTCGGTGCGCGTGAGGTCTTCCCGGCCGGCGCCGTGCTCATGATCGGTTCGGACGGCAAGCCCGTTCCCCGCCCCGTCGAGGTGGTGGTCACCGAGACGGAGCTCGTCCTCGTGTCTTCTCTTCCGCAGACACCGGACGAGGAGGTCGGGAGGCTCTCCACCAGTGAGGTTGCCGGCATCCGTCTGCTGGATGAGCGGGGTGAGCCCGCTCGTGCGCTCACCGAGGTGGAGGAGCTCGATGCTCCGACGCAACGCTACGTCGTGTGGGTGGACCGCGTGATCGACGGGAACCCTCGAGGGCACGCCTTCGTATTCCTGTCGTACAGCGTCGCCGCCGAAGCCGAACGCGACTTCCGGAGGCAGCTCCCCTCCTGAAACGAAATGGTCCGCGAGGACCGCGTGTCTCCCCCGACCTGGTGATGCGCGCGCGATGTGTGTTCGCCTATCCTCGGCGCTCTCCCCCACCTCTCCCGCGATCGTAGGAGGTGGAGACGTGAGACATCGGGATCGTTCCCGCCGGTTCGTTCCGATCGGGATCCCGGTCGCGCTGGCGCTGCTCGTCGTGTTGGTCGCCGCGTGGCATTGGTCCCGGCTCGGGTGGCGCGACCGGCATGTGAACTACATCTCGCGACCGAGCGGGTACACGCAGATCGTCAACCGGTTCGGACAACCTTGCAGCGCTGCGGCCTCGGCGATCTCGATGCCGTGGACGGCGGCCGACACCGGTCAGACGTACACGTTCCGGTTCCACCGCAAGCTCGGCGGCTACCCGACCCAGATGGTCTCCGACAAGGGCGGGAACTCGACGAACCTGGACAATGACGTCTTCGGTCACATCCAGAACGACCATCTGCAGCCGTACGTCGAGCACGGTATCTACGGCTACTTCTGCCGAACCATACGCAACTCGAGCCAGTGGAGCACCCATGCCTTCGGGATCGCGATCGACGTCTCCTCGGCCGAGGAGTACATGGGCAAGTGCAACTCGACCGTGAACAAGTACCACGCCTCGATCTGGCGGCAGCACGGTTGGTACTGGGGGCTCGCGTTCTGTGACCCGATGCACTTCCAGTTCGCCGACGGCTACTGAGCCGCCCGATCGCGCCAACGTTCCCCCGAGGAGGTTCCCGATGAAACGCCGTTCCCTGTGGTTGGTGGCTCTCGTCGTCACGGTCGCGGCCTCGGTCGCCGCCGCCGTCGCCGTCGCTTCTCCCGCGGCGCGTCCACCGGTTCCGCCGATCGGTCCCGTGGTGCCCGCCGACACCGGCGCCGGCGAGCTCCTGCTCGTCGTGCTCGGTGGCGTGTACCCGACCCGGGCGGAAGCGGACCTGGCGGCGGACGCGATGGCGTTCGGCGACGTGCAGGGCTATTACGTCGCGCCGGTCGGACAGTTCCAGGGGTTCCGGCAGCAGGCCGGGCTTCCCGGCGACTTCGCGCTCGTGTCTGTGTTCCGAACGCAGGTAGGGGCGGAGTCGTTCGTCACGGTCGCCCATGGCTACGGGCATCCGGCGACGATCCTTCCCGAGCGCGTCCGGAGCCTCGGAGGCGTGTACGCGGGGCTGGGACAGGAAGCGAACCCGGACGGCTCCGGCCCGTTGACGGGACCGATCGCGGAGTCGCTGCCGTGAGACGGCTGCCGGTCCTGCTCCTCGCGGTGGCGACGGCGTTCGCCCTCGGCGGTTGTACGGCTCCCGACGAACCCCCCGTCGTGTGCGGCGTCCGGTTCGCCGC
>JBBDWS010000079.1:7334-8775 GCA_040902755.1 Actinomycetota bacterium | reverse complement strand
GCCGCGCTCGTCGACGCGGGCCTCGCGCCGGCGGCGTAGTTCGAGCGAAGTGGTGGTTCGACCAGGCGCCTCCCCCTCGGCGTGGAGAGGAGGAGGGATGGATCGGTGGTTGGTTCGGCCCATCGTGGTGGTGATCGCGGTGGCGATCGCGCTCTCGGCGGTGCCGGCAGCAGCGAAGACGGTGGGGATCACGGCGTCTCCGAACCCCGCACGAGTGGGCGACCGCGTTCGTCACGACGTCGAAGTCGGGTCGGTCAGCCGTTTCGAGGTCTGGGTGAGCGCACGAGGGTTCGGGCGGCCGGGACCGGGGACGCTGCCGGCCGGAACGTGGAGCTACGAGTGCTGCCCAAGCCAGACCGCCGGGACGCCGGCGTGGCACTACCGCTCGTCGGCGTTCACCTCGGGGGGCGGGTACCGATTCGGGGCGGTGGCCGTCTCGCCGGGGAACTTCCTGTCGACGGCGTTCGTCGCGGGGGTCTTCGCGGGCGTGTGGATCAGGATCCGCTGAGGGCGGCCGTTCCGGTGGGCGTTGTTAGCATCGCCCCGTGGCCACGCTCCGCCGTCACCCCATCCTGTTCACGATCGTCGCGGTCGGGGTGGCGGGGCTCCTTCTCGTGGGGATCACGGGCTTCGCCGTGTGGCGTGCCGCACACACGGACGACGCGAGCCGCGTGGACCGGGCGGACGTGATCATGGTGCTCGGCGCGGCGCAGTACAACGGCGATCCGTCGCCGGTGTTCGAAGGTCGGCTCCGTCACGCGGCCCTGCTGTTCCGCGAGGGGCGGTCGGACACCGTGATCGTGCTCGGGGGAGCGGCGCCGGGGGACCGCTCCTCCGAGGCCGAATCCGGCCGCGACTGGCTGATCGGCTCGGAGGGACTGCCGGGGGACGCGGTGGTTGCCTCGCCCGTGGGCGGAACCACCCTGGAAAGCCTGCGGGCGGCCGCCGACTGGATGCGCGAACGCGACCTCCGCACCGCCTTCCTCGTTTCGGATCCGTGGCACAACCTGCGGATCAAACGCATGGCCTCGGACCTGGGGATCGAAGCCTATGCGTCGGCGACGTGGCGGTCCGCGGCGCGAACCGAGGGCACACGCCTCGGCGGGTACGTCCGCGAAACCTTCGCGTACCTCTATTACCGCCTGCTCGGGCGCTGACCCGCTCAGGTCACGGTCAGCGTTGCCGTCATCTGCCCGTGGAACCGGCAGATCACGTCGTAGCTGCCCGGATCGAGGTCGATCGTCAGGTCCTCGGAGTCCATCGGCGAGAGCTCGAGGTCGACGTCCGTTCCCTCCACGGTGAACGTGTGGGGCGTGTTGGCGTTGCCGTTCTTGACCTCGATCTCCGAGCCGGCCGTGACCTCGATGTCCGAGGGGGCGAACAGGAAGTTGTTGACCTGCACCGTGACGGCCGCCGAGCCGTCACCTCCGTCGTCCTCGCC
>JBBDWS010000079.1:1750-7234 GCA_040902755.1 Actinomycetota bacterium | reverse complement strand
TTCCGGCACAACGAACAGAGCCTGCGCATCGTCGAGCACCTCGAGGACGACGGCCGAGGGCTGAACCTCACCTGGGAGGTTCGCGACGGCATCGTGAACCACACCTGGTCGATGCCGCAGCCCTCGACGCCCGAGGCGCAGATCGTCCGGTTCGCCGACCGCATCGCGTACGTCAATCACGACATCGACGACGCGATCCGCGCCGGCGTGCTGCGGGACGACGAGCTCCCCGCGAGCCCGCTCGAGATCCTCGGGCGGACCCACACGGAACGCGTCGACACGCTCGTCAACGATCTGGTCGACCACAGCGCCGACGGCCTCGAGATCCGCCTGTCCGACGAGGTCTTCGCTGCGCTGGACGTCTTGCGGGAGCATCTCTTCGAGTGGGTCTACCTGCGCGAGCAGGCGCGCGCCGAACAGGACAAGGCGATCGGGATCGTGCGAAGGCTGTTCGAGCACTACCTGGAGCACCCCGACCAGGTACCCGAGGAGTACCATCGTGCCCCGGGGGACCTGCCGATCCGCGTCGCCGACTACATCGCGGGGATGACCGATCGGTACGCCCTCCGGACGTACGAGCAGCTCTTCCTTCCCCAAGGCTGGCTGGTCTAGTGCGGGCTGTCGATCGGTAGCCCGGGCCGATAGGGGGAACCGGAGCGGTGGCGGGCAGGATCCGGCAGGAAGACGTCGAGGCGGTACGCGAGCGGACCGACATCGTGAAGCTCGTCTCGGGCTACCTCACACTCAAGAAGGCGGGGAACGACCGGTTCGTCGGTTTGTGCCCCTTCCACGCCGAGAAGACCCCCTCGTTCGGCGTCTCGCCGAGCAAGGGCATGTACCACTGCTTCGGCTGCGGTGAGGGCGGGGACGCCATCGGCTTCCTCCGGAGCATCGAGCAGCTCGGTTTCGGCGAGGCGGTCGAGAACCTCGCGCGGGAGGCGGGCATCACCATCCGGTACGAGGGCGACACACCCGCCGAACGTCGCGCCGCCTCTCGGCGCCAGGCCTTGTACGGCGCGAACGAACAAGCGGCCGAGCTCTACCAAGCGATGCTGCGCGAGGGGAAGGAAGGACAGGACGCCCGGACGTACCTGGCCGAGCGAGGGGTCGACCTGGAGACCGCGGCCGCGTTCGCCGTGGGGTACGCGCCCGGCTACCCGGACTTCCTCACCCGCCGGCTGGCGCGATCGCTGTCCACCGAGATCCTCGTCGAGGCCGGTCTCGTGATGCGTGACAGCGACGGGGGTGTCCGGGACCGGTTCCGAGGACGGATCACCTTCCCGGTGCACGACCTCAGCGGACGCGCGGTGGGCCTCGGCGCACGGGTGCTGCCTGGCGAGCGCGAGGAGGGACCGAAGTACCTCAACTCCCCGGAGACGCCCGTCTACCGAAAGGCCGAGGTGCTGTACAACCTGCACCGCGCGAAGGGCGCCGTCGCGCGCACCGGCGAGATCCACGTCGTCGAGGGGTACACGGACGTCATCGCCTTGGCGCAGGCCGGGATCGAGACCGCCGTCGCCACGTGCGGCACCGCGCTCGGCGAAGGGCACTTCCGGCTCGCGGCGCGGTTCGCGCATCGGATGGTGCTGGCGTTCGACTCCGACGAGGCCGGAGCCCGCGCCGCCGAGCGCGCCTTCCAGTTCCTCGAAGCGTACCCGCTGCAACCCGTCGTGCTCATCCTCCCCGAGGGTTTGGACCCCGCCGACTTCGTTCGCTCGCACGGGGGAGAGGCGCTCCGCGAGCTGGCAGCCAAGGCGGTCCCGCTCGTCGAGTACATGCTTCGGCGCACGGTTTCGCGGTTCGACCTGACCTCGAGCGAGGGCAGGGTTCGGGCGTTGGAGGCCGGTCTCACGATCGTCGAAGGCCTGCGCAACGCGGGGTATCGAAGCGAGGCCACGACGCTGCTGGCGAATCTGGCCCACTCGCCGATCGACCCCGTGCTCATGATGCTCGACAGCCGGATGCAGGGACGGCCGAAGCAGGCCCCGGAGGCGATGGTGAAGCGCGCGTCGGCGCAGGAGCGGGTCGAGCGCGAGATGCTCCGGCTGCTGGCCCGTGACGCCGAAACGTTCGCCGCGCTCTCGACGCGTCTGCTACCCGATCACTTCCAGGCCGTCCGAAACCGCGACCTGTTCGCGCTGCTCCTGAAGACGGGCGGCGATATCGGCGCGTTCGTCGGGCGTTCGCAGGACGAGAAGGAGGCGAAGGCGCTCTCGGCGATCGCGCTCGAGCCGCTCGACGGCGAGGCATCGAGCGCGTACGCGGAGGATGTGTGGGCGCGACTGCAGGAGTTCGCGCTGAAGCGCAAGAGCACGGCGCTGCGACAACAGCTGCAGAAGCTCAACCCGGTGACGGACGCTCGTTACGACGGTCTGTTCCAGCAACTGATCGCGATCGACGGCGATCTCCGACGCCTTCGCGAACGCGGGCACGTCCCGGCTTGACGCCCATGGGCAGCGAGGTTCCGGGCTCGTACACTTCGGCTAACCCCGAACCCGCGGCTGGGAGTCTCGTCGTGACGGAAGTGACCCGCGACCTCGGATTGGAAGAGGCCAAGGAATCGATCACCGCTCGCGGTCGCGAGCGCGGTTTCGTTACCTCCGAAGACCTGCTCGAAGCGGTTCCGGTCGACGACTTCACGCCCGAGCAGATCGAGGAGTTCCTCACGCAGGTCGAGGAGCACCTGCGCGGCGAGGGGATCGAGGTCATCGAGGTTCCCGGCGACGAGGCCGACCCCGTAGCGCAGCGGCAGATCGACGTCGACCTGCTGAAAGCGCCGACCAACGACCCGGTCCGGATGTACCTCAAGGAGATCGGGAAGGTTCCGCTGCTCACCGCGGCGCAGGAGGTCGACCTCGCGCGCCGGATCGAGGCGGGAGAGTTCGCCACCGAGCTCCGCGAGCTCGTCGAGATCGACGACAAGGTCGACCAGAAACGGCTGCGGACCGTGGTCGAATCCGTGATCGCGATCCGCGACCACCAGGTCGAGAAGTTCGGCAAGGTCGAGGGGATCGGGCGAGACCGGATCGCCAAGTCCTACAAGCCGAAGAGCCGCGAGGACCTGGACAACTTCCTTCGCCGGGTCGAGCGAGACGGCCAGCTCGCCAAGCGCAAGCTGATCGAGGCCAACCTGCGGTTGGTGGTCTCGATCGCGAAGCGGTACGTGGGGCGCGGGATGTTGTTCCTCGACCTGATCCAGGAGGGCAACCTCGGTCTGATCCGCGCGGTCGAGAAGTTCGACTACTCCAAGGGCTACAAGTTCTCGACCTACGCGACGTGGTGGATCCGCCAGGCGATCACGCGCGCGATCGCGGATCAGGCCCGCACGATCCGGATCCCCGTGCACATGGTCGAGACGATCAACAAGCTCGTCCGCATCCAGCGCCAGCTCCTGCAGGACCTCGGCCGTGAGCCAACTCCGGAGGAGATCGGGCGCCAGATGGGGATCCCGGCCGAGAAGGTGCGCGAGATCCTCAAGGTCTCCCAGGAGCCCGTCTCGCTCGAGACGCCGATCGGCGAGGAGGAGGACTCCCACCTCGGCGACTTCATCGAGGACTCCGACGCGGTCGTCCCGGTCGACGCCGCGAGCTTCATCCTCCTGCAGGAACAGCTCGAGGCCGTGCTCCACACGCTCTCCGAGCGGGAGAAGAAGGTGATCCAACTCCGGTTCGGGCTCCTGGACGGTCACCCACGTACGCTCGAGGAGGTCGGCCGCGAATTCGGTGTCACGCGTGAGCGGATCCGCCAGATCGAGAGCAAGACACTGTCGAAGCTCCGGCACCCGAGCCGCTCGCAGAAGCTGCGCGACTACCTCGAGTAAGGTCGGGTCTAGTTCATCGACAGGTCGTCGACGTCGGCGACCAGCCGGCGCTGGATCGTCGCGCGGGCCCGCTGCAAAGCCTCCACGCCTTTCCAGCTCGCTCGTCCGGCCAGACCGGCGAACCGCTGCGCCGACGGGTGACGCGACATCGCCGCGCGAACGCTCCCCGGCCGTTCCTCGCCCTCACGCTTCATCAGCTCTCGGGCGATCAGGTACCCGACGATGCCGCCGACGACGAATCCGGTCTTGAATCGCATCCGGGCAAGCGTAGCCCATCGAGCGAGGGGCGGTTGGTAGACTGCGTCGGCTCGTTCCGGGGTAGCTCAATTGGCAGAGCGGCGGACTGTTAATCCGTAGGTTGTGGGTTCGAGTCCCACCCCCGGAGCTGCAAACGCGCAGGGTTACTTCATGTCCCGCGTGCTGCCCAATCCCTGATGTCATGGTGGATGCCACTGGATCGCGCGTCCGCCTGAGGGGCTGGGGCCGATCGGTTGAAACGGCGGGCTCGTGATGAGGAGCCGATTCTCCGAGCGCTCGACACGATCGAGGAGGCGGAGGACCGAGGCCTAGGTGCCCGGCCTCAAGTCTGCCCAGTTGCTGAAGGGGTTGTATGCGGGTGGACGGGCGCTCTCCGCGCCCTCTTCGCTCGATGCCTCTGCCTGCTCTGCCTGCTCTGCCTGCTCTGCCTGCTCTGCCTGCTCCGTGGTCCTATCGGGCTCGTCACCGGACTCGAGGTCGGCGGCCCCGTCGACTAGATCCTCGAGGCGGCTCCGCAAGGATGCGACCGCGCTGGTCATCGGCTCGATGGCGTTCCGCAGCCGTCCGTCGACGTCGGCCGTCTGCGTCTGCGTCTCGGACAGGAGCGCTCGGACGTCCCGAGCCAACGGCACGAGGCGGTCGCGCCACGCCTCGAGCCGGTCGATCTCGGCGCGGATCTCGTCGCGCCGCCGCTCCGTCTCGGCGAGCTGGCGCTCGGCCGTTCGGCGGGCATCCTCGACCATCCTGGTGATCTGCTCGCCCGTCTGAGCGAGCATCCGGTCGAGGTCGGCGGGCGACGACATCGGAGCCGTCGCATCGGTGGAGGACCCCGACGGCCGGTCACCGGCCTCGAGGCGCTCGATCTGCGCCCGCAGATCGGCGACGACAGCGTCGCGGTCGGTGATCGTGGCGTCGCGTTCGTCGACGATCCCCAGAAGCGCCGCCAGCTCGCCTCTCAAGCCCTGGATCTCCGTGTCCGCGCGTCGAACCTGTTCGGTCTGCTCGCGCTCGAGCTCGCGCAACCGCGCGAGCTCCGACTCCAGCTCTCCGACCCGCGTGCGGACATCCTGGAGCTCCGAGCCGAGCTCTGCGGCGCGCTTATGACTCGCTTGGACCTCGCCGTCCAGCTCCGCGGCACGCTTGTGGACATCCTGGAGCTCCTCCTCCAGCTCCGACCCTCGTTTCAGGGCGTCCTCGAGCTCATGCTTGCGCTCGGCGAGCTCGGATCGGATCGTGCTGGCCCTCACCCGCGCGGCATCGAGCTCGGCGGTGACCTCTTGGAGCCGCGACTCCGCATCACTCGTGTCGGCCACGGCTCGCTGAAACATCGTCTCCCGGTCGGCCAGAATCTCGCGAACGGCGCTGGCCCGGTAGCCGAAGAGTGCACGCTTCAACGTCTGCGTCAT
>JBBDWS010000079.1:0-1650 GCA_040902755.1 Actinomycetota bacterium | reverse complement strand
GTGCCGGGACGCCCGTCCTCGCCGGTGCCGAGCAGCGTTCGTGTCCGTCCGATCGACGCCGTCGCGCCATCCGCAAGGAGGCTTGCATCGACCGCCGGTGTTACGAAACGGAAGCCTCGTTCGGCCAACGCGGCGCTCCGCTCGGGGGACGGAGCATGCGCTCCGGCCACGATCTCGTGGCGCTTCGCGGCATCGACGACCGCGTCGAGGGCCTCGAGCAGACGGGGATCGCGGAGATCAGCGAACGTGTCGAGCCCCAGCCCCAGGCTGAGGTCCGACGGTCCGACGTAGAGCCCATCGAGACCCGGCGTCGAGGCGATCTCGTCGAGGTTCCCGAACCCCTCCGCCGTCTCGATCATCGCGAACGTGAGGACGATCTCGTTCGCCCTCGTGACGTGCTCGCGCCCCGCGCCGAGCGCGCCGTGCACGGGTCCGTAGCTCCGGATCCCCTCGGGCGGGTACCGGCACGCGGCGACGAACGCCTCCGCCTCGGTGCGCGCTCCGATCATCGGGCACACGATGCCGCGCGCCCCGACGTCGAGCATGCGCATCAGCTCGGCAGGGTCGTTCCACCGGACCCTGGCCAGGGGAACGGCGCCGGCGGCCTCGACCGCCGCGAAGATCCGGGCGGCGTCGTGCGGCTCGGCGGCGCCATGCTGGAGGTCGAGCGTCACCGAGTCGAAACCGGCCGCCGCGACTGTCGAAGCGGACGCAGCGCCCTCCAGCGTGAGCCACGCGTTCAGCGCGGTTCCGCCGCGCGCCCACGTCTCCCGAAGCCGGTCGGTCGGCACGCGCGCATCCTAAACGGGGTTGCCTTCGGCCGACGGCCGTAAGATGGCGGTATCCGCAGGCCACGGTTCGTAGGGCCGGCGCTCGAAGGAAGGTCCGCGCGTGTCCGACGATCCGACGAATCCGGACGAAGAACCGATGTACCCGGACGAACCGCAGGTGCCCGAAGATCCCGAGGCCGGGCACGACGACATCATGAAGAGGCTGGTCGACTACCAGAAGCAGCTGCGCGAGGGCGTCGAACCCACCGAGGCCGCCGCAGTGGCCTGGCACCGCGAGCCGAGGGACCCCGGGCAGACGGAGCAGCCGAAGCCGACCGCCCCGCCCGGTGACCCCGTTCCCTCTTGGGAGGAGCCGGACGTCGTCGATGTGTCCTCGCCCGGATCGGAGGCCGAGGCCGAGGCCGAGGCAGAGACGCAGTCCGAGCAGCGCCCCGAAGTCCACTCCTTCGACCAGCCGTCCGACCGGGTCGAGATCTTGACGAGCGAGGAGGCGGAGGCGAGTCCGGCGCGACCGTGGGAGCGTCCGCCGTCTTCCGGCGCCGCGACGTCGAGGACCGAAGTCTCGGACCGCATAAGCCAGCTCGAGGGCACGCTCGATCGCCTGAGCAAGCTTCTCGGGGACCTCCGCGAGAACTTCCAGGGGATGGCCGTCACCGCGGACGAGCGACTCGCGGCCATCGAAGCCGAGATCGAACGCAACCGCGAGCGCCCCGACGACTCTTCGTGAGGGTCGATCGCTCGGCCTAGACTCCTCGCGTGGGGGCGGTAGCTCAGTTGGTCAGAGCAGCGGACTCATAATCCGTCGGTCGCAGGTTCGAGTCCTGCCCGCCCCACGAGAGAAACCGCAGGTCAGCGGCCT
>JBBDWS010000078.1:26275-27746 GCA_040902755.1 Actinomycetota bacterium | reverse complement strand
CGAGATCAGGCGCCGTGCTCGGCGCGTGCGTGTTGGTCGAGCTGCTCCTGCGACTCGAACTCCGCGCCGCAAGCGGGGCATCGGAAACCGCTGCCGTGCTCGGCACGGGTGTGCGCATCGAGCTGGTCCTGCGACTCGAATTCGCCTCCGCAGGCAGGACAGGTGAACGCCATCAACTCCCACCTCCTCCGTGTCTCGCTGTGACGAGCGGCCCGGAGACCTCCTCCGGGGCCGCCTTCCGAAGGACGGCGCGTGCCGCCCCCTCCATCCCCTCCTGCACGGTGGGGAAGACGCCGACCGCCATCGCGAGGTCATCGATCAGGCCCTCCGCCCTCATGACGACGACCGCGTCGTACACGAGGTCTGCGGCCTGGTGACCGACGACGTGGCATCCGAGGAGCCGATGCGTTCCTCGCTCGGCGACGTACTTGATGAACCCGGTGGTCTCGCCGGTCAGCTCGGCCTTCTCGACGCGCTCGAAGGGGACGAGCCCGGCGATGACGTCGTGGCCCTGTTCTCTCGCCGCGTGCTCGGTGAGTCCCACGCTCCCCACCTCGGGGTCGGTGAACACGGCATGCGGCAGCGACGCCCGCTCCATCCGCAGTCCGGCACCGCGGAACGCGTTCTCGAACGCGACCTTCGCTTCCTCTTGGCAGACGCGCGTGAACGGCTGGTACCCGTTCACGTCCCCGATCGCCCAGATGCCCGCGGCGCTCGTGCGCTGCTCGTCGTCGACGGCGACGAACCCCCTCGGGTCGAGCTCCACGCCGGCACGCTCGAGCGCGAGCGTGTCCGTGTTCGGCGTCCTTCCCGCGGCGAGGAGCAGATGGGTTCCTGCGATCGACCGCGACGCACCGTCGGGACCGGCCACCTCGACGGTCGATCTCCCGTTGGTCCACCGGACCGACCGAAGCTCGTGTCCGGTGAGGACGTCGATCCCCTCCGCGCGGAGAGAGCGCTCCAGGACCGTGGACACGTCGGGCTCCTCACCCGGGAGGAGCCGAGGAGGCCGCTGCACGATCGTGACGTCGGAACCGAACCGGCGGAAGGCCTGACCGAGCTCGCACCCGATGTATCCGCCGCCGATCACGATCAGGTGACCCGGCACCTCTTCGAGATCCATCACCGTCTCGTTGGTCAACCACGGCCCGTCGCGCAACCCGTCGACGACGGGCACCGTTGGGCGCATCCCGGTGGCGATGAAGATCCGGTCCGACCGGACGATCCGGTCGCCCACCCGCACACGATCCTTCGAGACGAACTCGGCGCCGCCCTCCAACAGGGTGAGGCGCTCCTCATGGAGCGCGCCCTGCCACGACTCGTCGCGGTGACGGTCGAGGTAGCTCCGCTTCTCGGCGACGATCCCCCGGAGGTCGACCTCCGGCGCGGATGCGCTGACGCCGTACCGAGATGAGGTCCGGACCACCTGCGCAACGCGCGCACGATGGATCAGGAACTTGCTCGGGACGCA